>CAZMHW010000057.1:0-12669 GCA_964566105.1 uncultured Akkermansia sp. | reverse complement strand
GTCTTAGCCGAACAATTTATATTTTTTTAGGCTTATACTTGGTTTAAATAGTGTATCATTGGCAGTAACTAAAACTAAATAATGTCGTACTTTTAGATTATGTCCCAAAAAACTCAATTTCTGGCGTTTGAAAACCAACCTGTCCGTTTTGTGAAAAAAGGCGAATTGCTCGTTAAGACAGGCCACAAGTCTAACGAGGCTTTTTACGTTGTTAAAGGCTGTTTGAGAAGTTACACTGTGGATGACAAGGGCAGAGAACATATCTACCAGTTTGCACCGGAAAATTGGATCATCGGGGATCTGGAGTTTTATAAAAACAAAGGAAATGCCTTTTTAACTATTGACTGTATTGAGGATTCAGAGGTAAAAACAATTAATGTAGATACACTGTCGGAGTTCTCATTTACTAACCCGGAACTGACAGAAACCGCGATGAAAAAACTGCACAACCGGATCTATGCATTGCAAAAAAGAGTTATTCAACTGCTATCTCATCCAGCAGAAGACAGGTATAAGGACTTTGTAAAAACCTATCCCGATCTGGCAAACCGGGTTCCCCTAAAAATGATAGCATCTTATCTGGGCCTAACACCAGAAAGTTTAAGCCGGGTAAGAAAAGACCTGGTTAAGAACAAGTAGCTTCATTTCTTACCATACATCAAGTGTAATCCGTTTTAATCGGGGCAATTTTGTGTTGTAAATTTAAAACAACACACTATGAAAAAATTAGTTTATCCGGCTTTAATTGCCACAATCATTACCACGTCTGCATTCACCATTGCTACCGGCAATAAATGGACTGTAAAAGAAGATGCTTACTCTGTAAAGTTCTCCAGTAAAAAAGGCAAAGACATGAGTGGAGTCTTTAAAGGTTTAAAAAGCGATATACAATTTGACGAGGTTAATCTTTCCGCCTCAAAAATTTCAGCGTCAATTGATCCTTCAACCGTTAATACAGGAAATGGCATGCGAAATAAACATGCCAAACAAGGTTTGGGTGCGGAACAATTTTCAAGTATAAAGTTTGAGTCAACGGCGGTTACAAAAGTGGGATCAGGTTACGAGGCAGCCGGAAAATTAACTATTAAAGATGTTACCAAAGACGTTAAACTTCCGTTCACTTTTACAAAAAATGCTGAAGGTGGTGTTTTTGAGGGTAAGTTTACGGTTGCGCCATCAGAATATCATGTAGATAAAAAAGGCACACCGGAACTACTGGAAATTGAACTTAATATACCTGTGACAAAATGAGCTGGAAACAATCATTTACAGTAGGTATAATCAGTGCGTTATTGTCTTCGATAGCCTGTATTATTTACGCGAAAATTTACTCAGAGGCCTTTTACGTGAATTTTTGGGCCCTCGTTGGTTTTGGCAATATGTCAGCGGCAAGCGCCATAGGCACCCTTCTAATGGCCATTGGATACAAACTTGCCATTCAATGGAAAGGTATTAAAACAGTAGGTTGGTTAAATATACTTTATTGCGTTATAAGCTTTGCAAGTATCGCTGGTGTTTTGGGATTTAACCTTCCGCTTGAAATCGAATCGCCCGAAATGTTCCCGGGACTGGTAATACCCATGCACTTTTTTCCATTGCTTAGTTTTTTAGTCATCTTACCCTTCTTTGACTTAACCAAAAAACAATAAATAAACATCTTAAAAATAAAAAATCATGAAAAGAACTGTTTTAGATCTCGAAAAAAGTCCATCAAAGGTACTAAATACCGGACTTTGGATTGCTCAAGTGTTATTATCGTTACTGTTTATTATGGCAGGCATTATGAAAGCAACGCAAGCTCTTGATTACTTAGCAACGTCATTACCCTGGGTAAAAGACTCCTCCGCGTTATTGGTAAGATTTATTGGCGTGAGCGAATTACTCGGCGGCATAGGCATCCTTTTACCTTCTATTTTAAGAATTAAACCAAAGCTCAGTGTATTGGCTGCAATCGGACTAGGTTTGATTATGCTATTTGCCATGGTATTCCACACAAGCAGAGGGGAGACGCAGGTATTGGGCATGAATGTCGTTATTCTATCCCTGGCATTATTCGTGGCCTGGGGCAGAAATAAAAAAGCTCCCATTTTAGCCAAAAATTAACACACCAATTTAATCGTTACTCAAACCAGACTTTCAAAGTTCAATTAGAGAAGCTTTCGAATTTTTATTGAGAATAACACTTAAGTCATACAGAAATGGACAGAAGAAATTTTATAAAAACATCAGCAATTATGACAGCGGGAATTTCAGCATCTCAAATACTATCAGCAGGCTCAGCAACCCCTGGCAAGTCCCAACGAAGTATTTACAAAATATTGAGCCCAACAAATTCAAACATGGGAAAAATGGGTTTAAAAAATATTATCCAGGGAAATTATCAGAATTATGTTTCTCCATTTTTTCTGTTAGACGAATTTGGTCCTATGGATTTGCCGAAAGGTGCGCCTTTCAGAGTAGATGCGCATCCACATGCCGGAATTATTCCAACGACTTATTTATTACAAGGAAATGCGCATCACCGCGATAGTTTGGATAATGACTTTCAGTACAAAGAAGGAGATTTTATTCAATTTACATCCGGTAAAGGAGCCTTGCACATGGAAGAAACGGGAGACGGGCTATTTAAAGATGGTGGTGTTTTCCATGGAATGCAAGGATGGCTGAATATTCCTCCCTCGTTAAAAAAGGCGGAACCGAATGCGTCTCATTCCATGCATGAAAACATTCGCACCATCCAAAACGGGAATACTACCATCAAAGTGATATTAGGAGAAGTTTTTGGAGAAAAATCAAAAATTCATTTATTGATGCCTGTTATATACTGGCATGTTTCTATGGAAGAACGTTCAACATTGGAATTGCCCATACCGTCCACTCAAAATTCTTTTGTATACCTTTTGAATGGCGAATTAGAGGCAGGTGATAAAAAAATAGAAAGCGGACAAACGATCCTTTTTGAGCGTGATGGTGATTTTATAAGATTACAGGCAAAAAGCAAAGCAGAGTTTCTGGTACTTGGAGGAGAAGTAAACAATGAACCTTATGTTGCGAGTGGTCCCTTTGTTGTGAACACACAGCAGGATTTGGAACAGGCTTACACCGACTTTCAGCAAGGGAAATTCGGAGACCTAGAAAAAACCAATGGAATAAAAAGACAATAACATTCAAATTCCTTACAATTACAAATACTATGGCAAGGAACTCATGCAGACTAATACAAGATGTTAATGATTTCATTTTACATAAATCAGTTCTTGTAAACAGTTAACACTAAACAACAATAAATTATAATAATTAATCCGTAAATCATGAATTTAATAGAATCATTAAAATGGCGCTACGCCGTAAAAAAATACTGTTCAAAAGAAATTAGCAAAGAAGCTATTACTACAATACTTCAGGCAACAAATCTCTCAGCGTCTTCCGCTGGCCTGCAACCCTATCGTGTAATTGTAGTTGAAAACCCAGACCTCAGAACTAAACTCGCTGAAAACGGATTTAATCCACAAATTTCTGAAGCCTCCCACTTATTTGTATTTGCTGCAATTGAAAATCTATCGACGTCACATATTGACGAATATATGCAACGCATGGCTGATACCCGGGGAATTCCTGTTCAGGCTCTGGATAATTTCCGTCAAATATTAACAGCTAATATTACCAGTAAAAGCGCAGAGGAAAATTTTATCTGGGCGACCAAACAGGCTTATATCGGCTTGAGCACTGCACTCGTGGCTGCGGCAGAAATGGGCATAGATACAACGCCCATGGAAGGATTTCATCCTGCTAAGTTTGACGAAATTTTAGGCTTAAAAGAAAAAGGACTAAAGAGCGTTGTACTATTGGCGCTGGGTTATCGCGACACCGAAAAGGATCCCTATGTAAATGCAGCCAAGGTTCGTTTACCCCTGGATACGTTTTCATATTCTATCCAATAAATGATTAAAATTTTAATCAAGAGTTCGCTTATTTCCGACTTCTGGTTTCATTTCAATTTTACTTTTGTTTCGCTCTTTAACGTGTTCTTTTGGAGAGGGCCATTCACATTCTAATTACCTGAAAAATCATCTAAAAGATAAATAAATCAATAACTCCGGATACAACTAAAAAAGCCGCTGATCATCAGCGGCTTTTTGTTCAATTGGCGAAGGTCTTCACTCTCCTCTATTTAGTCACCACCATTTTATTCTGAATGGTAGAACCATTGTGGATTCCTTTAATAAAATAAATTCCACTGCTCAGTCCTTCCATGTTTTGCTGAAACTGATTTTCTTCCGTAAAATTTAATTCTTTTATCACCTGTCCAAGCTCATTGACCAACGCTAAACGCGCCTCAGCTTTTGTCTGAATTGTAAAATTTCCATTATTCGGGTTCGGGTAAATGGTGAGATAACCTTCCTCTTTTTCCAATTCGTTAATACCCGTGCACGCATTTACTTTTACGCCTATGGTTGCTGTGCCTTTGCAGCCATTCACATCGGTACCTGTTACGGTATAGGTTGTAGTCAGATTCACTACACTTGGACTTACCTGAACTGTGGCGGTTGTCGGCGTGAGGTTTGTCCATACAAAAGATGTTCCCCCGCTCGCCGTTAAAATGGTTTTCTCTCCCTTACAAATAACTGTTCGTGTAGACACAACGTGCACCGTTGGATTAGGATTCACCGTAACCAGTAAAGAACCTGTACTCGGGCAAGTTAAACTATTGATTGTAGTTGTGTTTACCGCCACAGAGTAAGAAGCAGTAGCCGTAGCGGTAATGTTTACAGAACCAAAAGGAGAGCCATTGCTCCAGAGATAGGTAGAACCAGGACCGGCATTCGCGGTCAGGGTAATAGAAGCGCCGTCGCAGACACTTGTGTTAGAACTTATCGACAGTGTGGGAGAAAAAACTGTTATGACCACCGTGTTGGTAGAAAAACACTGGGTCGACGTATAGGTTCCTGTTACCGTATAGATCTGAGTAGTTAAGGGGTTAACCAGGCTGGTGGATGTTAAAGCCCCACTTGTCCAGCTATACGTATCTGCCCCACTGCTGGTTAATGTGGCTGAACCACCTGAGCACACCAGCGTTTTACTGAATGCTGCTCCGGCCGTTACTGTTGGTGAAGGATTTACTATTACAATTTGTGCAGCGGTGGCAGGACATCCCGCTGCGCTCACTCCGGTGACACTATAAGAACTGGAAACAGAAGGCGCTACTGTAAACGTAGCCCCAGGAGAGGTGGCTGTAGCCCAACTATACGTGGCCGCGCCGCTAACGGTCAGGGTCGCAGTGTTGCCATCACAAACAAGGGTTGGTGTTGCGTTAGTTACTAAAGTCGGCGTAGGATTCACAGTTACCGTTATCATGGAAGAACTGACCCCGCAGGCATTAGATCCATAAAGTGTGTACTGTTGTGTAGCAATGGGAACAAATGCACTGTTATTCGTAACCGTGTTGGCACCACCGGCCCACGTGTAGCTCGACGCGCCAGCTCCATTCAAAGCGAGTGTGTTGCCCGAACAGACGACACTGCTACTACTGGTTGCCGTAAGGGTCGGGACGCCAGCATTCACACTTATAGTCACCGTGCTCAAGCTGGAAGTGCAATTCGAAAGTATGGAACCACGGACGGAATAAGTGGTGGTAGTGGAGGGATTCACCACATAGGTAGAGGTTTGGGGGCCTCCCGTCCACGTAAATGAGGTAGCTCCGCTGGCCGATAATGTATAAGCTGAATTCGCGCAAATTGTCGGCGGTGGCGCTACCACAACCGTTGGCGATGGAACAATACTCACAGTTACAGGAGTCAATGTGGAGTTACATGCCTGTTTTACATACATCTCTACTATACCGATCGTGTTGACCGTTTCTGTCCAAATATTTGTTGGTGTTTGAGTTGCGAGGTTATATAACATACCCATGCGGTACAAATTTACGGTTGGACCCGAAACTCCAAGCATGGAAGGAAAGACGCCGGTTCCCAAATTGGGACCATAAGCGCTCGTATCATTTCTTTCTCCCAATACACCAATAATATCACCTGCGTAAACAGGAATATTAACTGGTACGATACTTGTTCCCGTAATAGCCTGATTCAGGTAAAGTGTGCTGAAGGTGTTGGTGACGTTTGTGTATAATGGAGGAGCTGTTGGAAGTTTTATAACCGCAATGCCCGACACTGTTCCACCAATTGCCACAGGCACGCGTAAACCGGTAATAATAAAGTCAACCGGGGCGGTAAAATAGTAGCCCCTGGTCTCTTGCGCAGGAACGTTCCGGGAATATGTAGGCATGGCCAGTGCATCAACCGTCGAAGACACATTTCCCGATTGACCAACGTAATACGTGGTTCCTGCGGTTAACGTAGGAGTGGTAAAAACAGAATTTGTCGACAGGGCATTTCCACCAAAAGAGTCAGCATACCAGCCTATCGAATTGGTACCGGTAGCCGCACCTGTTAATGTAAAAGCGGCACTGCTCACACAACCGGCGATCGTTCCGCCCGAAACAGTTGGAGGTGATGGCGCGGTGCATTGAGCTCTCAGAATTTTTCCAGAAGTACAAAACAATAACACCGTAAACAGAATTTTTAAGTAGTTTTTTTTCATGACACAGGGGTATTAGTTATTAAAAAAAGAGAATGCTTATATAAAAATATCATAATTCAAATTAAGACTTGCTTTTTTTCTGTTAAAACTTTTAGAAATCAGGAATATTATCCCCACACTATTATTCGCCTCCCTTCTTTTTCTTCTTATGAAACAGTACGACCCATTTAAAAATTAAATCCTCCCTTGCATTAAATTTTTTATATTTATAGTTGTTAAAACCCAAAAAAGCACCATGACCAAGATCCGTCTTTTTATCCCTTTGCTTTGCGTGATTCAATTTTTCACCCTTCCCGCTCAAACTCTCGTGGTAGACACTTTTTTTTATACGGGTACTACACAAACCTTTGTGATTCCTCAATGCGCTTCTAATTTAACAGTCATGCTTCATGGTGCTCAGGGCGGGTATGACACCCTGAACAACGGCTGGCCTGGTGGTTATGGCGGCCGTGTGTATGTGGTCATGACAGCAACCCCCGGTGCTCAGCTTTACGTAAATGTGGGTGGCCCCGGTCACCCCAAGTCAGGCGGGTGGAATGGTGGTGGCAATGGTGGCGCCGGCGTTTTGTCTGTGGGCGGCGGCGGCGGTGGTTCTTCCGACATTCGTGTGGGCTCCAATTCCATTGCCAATCGCATCTTTGTAGCAGCTGGCGGCGGTGGTGGTGGCGGAAATTACCCTCCTGGCCATTGCCCGCCTTTAGGATCACCTGTGGGTGGTGGTGGTGGTGGTTTTTCCTGCACGAATGGGTTCAATGTAAGTTTCCCTGGTTGTCCGCCAATTCTTGGTTGTGGCGGTGAGGATGGGAATTCTCCGGCACTCACTGCAGGATGCAGTGGTGGTGTAGTTAGCGGCGAAGGTGCTCCCGGTGGCGGGGGTGGAATGATGAGTGGAGGTGGTGTAAGTACGAACACCAACGGTTGCTCAGGAACCCCTGGCCTCTTGTATCAGGGAGGTGCGGGCGGAGACTCCCTTTGTTCGAGTAATATTTATTTTAAAGGAATTTACGGTGGCGGAGGTGGCGGCGGCGGTTACTATGGTGGTGGTGGCGGACATTCAAGCTCTTACAGTGGCACTTTAAATTGTACGACCGGTGGAGCCGGAGGAGGAGGTTCTACCTATCTCGACAGTTCTTTTGTAATTACCTATTCTTTGTGGGGAGGTAACTTTGGTACTGCTGGAATCTACAATCCCATTACAGGTGTGAGCAGCGGAGCTGTCACATTTTCGTATACGATCAATGGACAGACAGGTGGCCCTTCTCTTTCCATAACCGCTACCCCTGGTTTTTCTGTGTGTAGCGGACAAGCTATTTCTCTTTCGGCCACCGGCGCTTCTTCCGTATCGTGGTCCGGAGGTATTCAAAACACTGTTCCCTTCACGCCCACGGCTTCGGGTGTGTACACGGTAAGTGCTTATGGCGGATCCAACTGCAGCAGTACTGCCACTGCAGCTATTTTTGTACTACCTTCTTCTTCCATTGCCATCAGCCCTATGTTTCCTGCGGTTTGTCCGGGCAACTCCATAAGTCTTTCAGTTAACGGCGCCAGTTCGTACAACTGGAGTACAGGCCAGAGTGGCTCAAGTATTGTCGTCTCACCTTCATTGTCCACTGTTTATTCGGTTACAGGGGGAATACCCGGCTCTAATTCAAGTTGCTCATCCGGCAGCACTCAGGTAATTGTCTACCCGGTACCTGCACTTACGGTCAGCGCTACAAAAACAATCTTGTGTCTTCACGAGTCGGCAACGATAGCTGCCGGGGGAGCTATCACCTACACCTGGACAACAGCCGGCGGAACTTCTACCATCAACGCAGGCTCCATGATAGTGAGTCCTGCCACCAATATTACCTATTCGGTGACTGGCACCGCCGGCAATCTTTGTCAGAATCATGGCGCCATCAGTTTACAGGTAAATACCTGTACCGGAATTACTGATCTGGATAATTTTTCAGCATCGGTGTTTCCGAACCCAACACGTGGCACATTTTACGTCTCCGCAAAAGAAGATGCGCGGCTCATCATTTATTCTCTTATTGGTGAGTTGATCTATTCTTCCAGCTTAAGTGCCTCAGAGACCAAAGAATTTTTCATTTCCAAACAAGGGCTTTACATGCTGCATTACACATCTGGCACTCACAGCAGTAATTTCAAGTTGCTGGTGATTGACTAGGATAAAATCTACACAGTATTTACTTTTTTTTCCGCAGCCTTTTGCGCATATAGTCCCAGTAAGAGCGGGTATAATTTACAAAGATCTCCTCCCCTGCTTTGATGTTGCGGGAAGCAACAATGAAACATTTGTCCCCAAAAATAATATAATCGCTGTTGTTACGCAGACCTTTTATCCGTGTGATTCCCGCCGCATCGTTGGCATAACGCGCCTTGTATTGTGGCGTGTGCATGGCGTCTATACTCAACTCACTTCTTAAAAAAAAGAGGTAATGGTCTTCTTCGCGTCGTGCACGGCGACGGTATTCGTTGTAACCGATAATCTCTCCCCTATACTCAATTATTTTGCTATCCTTACGAATGGCTTTGGTTGTGTATAAACCCTTTCCGGCTCCGGGCAATTGTGATTTTTTGACGATAAGTGCCATTTATAAAAGTTACAAAAATAACAAAATGCTACACTCCGCGGGCAAGTTGATAAGAAAGAATAAGTGGACACCAGACTATTCTAAAATTGAGCACGTTCGTTTGTAGGAACAGGCAGAAATATGTATGTTTGACAGGCGTGCGGCGGCACCAACGTTTATTGTATGAAAAAAAATATGCTGGTCCTGTGTCTTTGTTTTCTGGTAAAAATTTTACCGGCACAAATTGATTCATCTGATTACAAAGACCATTGTTTATACCTGTACAAAACAGAAGAAGATTTTTTTACTAAAAAAAGAAGCTACCGTGGTCAATACATTACTTCGGAAGATAAAACCGTACTTCGCTACACCACTGCCAATTCAAAAAAAAGAGCGCTGAATCTGAAAGACTCCTGTATGTATTATTTTGCTTACGAGATAGGCGATGAAATACAGATACGTCCGGATAAAGACCCTTACAATTTTACCTACTACACTTTTGGTGGTGGTACCCGTGATGTGTACTGCGTGGTGTACGGGTATCTGCCCAACTACGACCGCAAGGGTTACCTGCTTGGATTAACCTCCCCGTCCAGCACACTATTTATGTATTTTGTGGATAGAACCAACAACCTCAACATGGTGCAGATTTCCGAGTTTTTAAAATCGAAACCCAAACTCCTTGAACAATACAAAGCCGAGAAAGCCAAAGCCGATAAGCTTGACTGGGAGAGAAACAAACTTACCATAGGTATTAAATATCTGAAATTGTTTCTAGGCACCAACAAAAATTAAACACCTGAATTTTTTCAGCACAGCCCTAAAATAAACGCAGACTCTCACTTGACAAATCTTTTAAAATACCAATTCCTTAAAACGCATGTTAAAGAAAACCGGCTCAGCTATCTTCTGGGATTCATAGTATTTATACTCATCCTGAACGAGGCCCAGGGAAGGGGTGATTTCGCCATTTTCACAGCGGCCTCGCAGGATCTCTTTGAGGGTAAAAACATTTATTACATCGCGTACAACGAATGGTACCATTATTATTACAGTGTATTATTTGCCGTCCTGATCTACCCCTTTACTTTTTTGCCCCTCTATCTTGCCAAAGTGATGTGGCTACTTGCAAATGTGTTTTTTGTTTTTCGCATCTGGAAAATTATTTCCGCCTGGCTTCCGGTTTCCATGCTTAGCAACAAAAACCAAAAACTTTTTACCCTCCTTTCCTTTGTTTTTATTTTCAGGTTTCTTCTCAATAATTTCCACCTGGCACAAATGACGGTCTTTATTCTGTACCTCAGTCTGGAAGGGCTAAAATTCATTCAGGAAGGAAAATCTTTGAAAGGCGCAGCTTTAATTGCCCTGGGCATTGACATTAAATTGTTACCCCTTTTTTTTATCGCGTATTTGATTTACCGGAAAGAATGGAAAGCCACACTTTATATTCTGGGGTTTATCCTTATTTTTCTTTTGTTACCTATTCTGTTTATTGGAGTGGAACAAAATACATTTCTCCTCACCGAACGCTGGCACCTGCTTAACCCAACCAACAAAGAGCATATTTTTGATACCGCTGAACGCAGCTTTCATTCACTCACCACCTTTCTCACCGTATTACTTGTTCAGAATTGTGGAGACGAGCATGCCCTGCCGATAAAACGAAATATCGCGGACATTCCGGCTGAGCAATTAACCCTGGTCATTACGCTGGTGCGTTTATTTTTTATAACGCTCACTCTGTACTTCCTGCGTTCCAAACCCTTTACAAAGGTCAGATCTAAACTACAAGGACTCTACGAAATAAGTTATATCTGCATCCTCATTCCCTTGGTTTTCCCGCATCAACAACATTACGCCTTCTTTTTTATTTTTCCGGCCACTACCTATCTGATCTTTTACACGCTCTTTTTATTTTATCAGTCCGACTCCTTAAAAACCGAGAAGAACTTCCGGAAAAAGAAAACTGCTCTTGTGTCGACTCTTATTCTTATTTTTCTGATCACAAGCAGTCACTTAATTTTAGGTCAGTTTGGCAATCACTACGACCATTTCAAAATTATCACGTATGGCGTTTTGCTCCTCATTCCCTTATTAGCCCTTTGCCGCCCGGCAGGCATCGAAGATGAACTCAAAAAACAAAAGGCTGAGATTTAGAACGTATACACCGGCACGCTAAATTCATATTCTAGCGTTTAAGAAAAGCTTAAACAAAACCCTTTCAGGATTAAACACTTTGCTAAAACCGAAAAAGAAGTCCAAACGAAAAATACAGCGTTTTAAATTCTCAAACCTTAGCAAATAAAGACTTCCAGGTGATTCGCGCACATTCATCCATTTCTGTATTTTTTATTAAAAGATGTTAAACATTGATATAGATAGCTATATATATAGAAAATTCGCCCTTACTTTTACAGGCTGATAAAAAATTATCATGGTGACCAACTGGAAAATAAGTACCGCCTTTTTACTCACATCCGTGTTTCTGTTCCGGATCTTATTCGTGAACATTGGCGTTATTTCTTCCCTGAACACCCAGCAAAACAAGAGTTTCGTAAAAAATTACTTTTCCACTACGCTTAAAAAAAGAAGGCAGATAGAAAACGCGACTACGAGCACCAACACGCCTTACGCCACTGTTGAGATCTGTGAAGAAGATGCAACGGAAGACAACGTTGTCAAATCCAATCCCTTTTTGCTTATCCAGGTAATCTACTCTTTTTTAGCAGATAAACTCGAAGGTTCCCTTAAACGGGTAACACCTTTCCTCACCCATTTAGCAAACCTTTCCTCTCCCCGATACCTGAGACTTCAGGTGATCCGAATTTGATCTTTTCAGTCAGGTAGTTAAGCAGTAGTTTTATTCTCACGCTGTTTAACTATCCTATATGTATTAGCGTTTCGCTAAACGGGAATGGTTTTTACACTGTTCCAAAAAATAATCCACCACCATTAAAATCAACTAACAATGAGAAAAATTCTCGTGCCAATGGGCTTGTCTGCCGTACTGTGTTTTACAAGCTGCACAACCAAAAAAGAAGAAAAAGAAGAACCCGTTAAATTTCTGGTGACCAGTCCTTTAAAAAAAGACACCACCATTACCCGTGACTACGTTTGCCAGATCCGTGCTATTCAGCACATTGAAGTCAGAGCCCTTGAAAGAGGTTACCTGCAGGAAATTTACGTAGACGAAGGTCAACATGTAAAAAAAGGTCAATTGATGTTTAAGATCATGCCAATGATTTATCAGGCCGAACAACAAAAGGCGCAGGCAGAAGCAAAATTTGCGGAGATCGAATACCTCAACACCAAACGTTTGGCGGACAGTAACGTTGTATCGCCCAACGAGCTCGCTCTGGCCAAAGCAAAATTTGATAAAGCGAATGCCGAATTAGCCTTAGCCCAAACGCATTTACAATTTACCGAAATCAAAGCCCCTTTTGACGGCATCATGGACCATTTCCAGGTACGACTGGGAAGCCTGGTATCAGAA
>CAZMHW010000056.1:0-12670 GCA_964566105.1 uncultured Akkermansia sp. | reverse complement strand
AAGTATAACGTTTAAACCAAAAATTAATAGCCATGCGTAAAACAATTATCAGCTTATTTGCCATTACAGGTCTTACTCTCATTACTTCCTGCGGAGGTAAAAAAGGAAATGAAGAAATTGTAGCTCCTCAGGGAATGCACGCTCTTAACCTGAGTCGTTTTGGTAAACCCTTTGTTATTTTCGTGCCCGATACGGTTGCGAACAAACTTGCTATTACCGAACAATCTAATGGCGCACTCGATATTAAGGTAGGCGGTATATTTGCCATGAGTATTAACGAACAAGCGGCAGATATTGAAATGCGCAAGACCGATATTAAAAGCGATGAAGTAAATAAATTAAAATCATTCCTAACTGATGAGCCGGGCGCTATTATGTGGGAAAGTGAAATCGTACAACCGGAATTTCATTTCCTGATGAACCAAAAAATTGGCGCATCGGAATATAGTTTCGAAGATATTAAGGATACCGAAGTAAATCCTTTTGGTAAAGAAGCCATTCAAAAGATGTTTGATTCTGCAAAAAACATTAAAGAACTTAAGAAAGAGAACAGCTAGAGTTTTTACTCACGCCTCTTCCTGAAAGATAGATAAAGCCGGTGACCGCAAAATCCCGGCTTTTTTGCATTCAGGGCTATTAACAATAATGTTAAATTATTAACAGAGTGATTAATCTCAGAAGATTTTTATAATATTTGCTTTATTCAAACTAAAAATTATGTCAGAAGAACTTGAAAAAAATGATAGGGGCGATTTGTTCTCGAAATCTGTTAGAGCAGGTAAACGTACTTACTTTTTCGATGTAAAAAGTACCCGTGGCAATGATTACTACTTAACCATTACAGAAAGTAAGAAACGTTTTGGAACCGATGGTAAGTTTACTTACGAGAAACATAAGATCTTTTTATATAAAGAGGATTTTGAAAAATTTATTGAAGGTTTGAATGAAGCAATTACACACATTAAGGAAAACGCCCCCGAAATTGAAAGTAACTACGAAGCCGGAACTGAAAAGAAAGATTCTGACATTAGTTTCGAAGATCTGGGTAACTAATTAAATATACTCTTATACTCTGAAGGCGGTTTAATACCGCCTTTTTTATTTAAGCACTTCCAGAACCGCTGGTAAAATTAATGCTTCCCACCTCGCGTAACCCTTGGCAGAGGGATGCAGTCCATCCGAAGAAACTAAAGAAACATCTCTTTCCATTTCTACCGATTGTGAAAAAAGATCCACCACTTTTAAACCCCTCTTTTTTGCCTCCTGCTCTATGACCGCGTTAAATTCCGAAATTCCCTGCCAGATGTTTCTTCCTCCCGAAAAATTTTTACCGTAAGGCGTAACACCAAAGTCCGGTATATTCACTAAAAGGATGCTGGTTTTGTTTTTCAGGTTTTTTTGCAAAGTGTCTAAGATATAAGCCAGATGAAGGGTGTATTTTTCTTTACTTACGCCTCTTACCCAATCGTTCACTCCAATCAAAAGTGTTATAAAGTCAGGTTTCAATTCCGCAACCAAGGGCAACTCTTCCGAAATAAGTTCATAAGTACTGAATCCGTTTCGTGCGGGATTGGTTAAAATCTCACAGGTAATTCCGCGCTCGTTTAAGTGTTTTGCAAGCAACACTGGCCAGGCATCCTGTTCAGAAGCCCCCGTACCAATAGTATAGGAATCTCCTAAGGGAAGATATTTTATTTTAGGAGTGTGTTGCATACGCACGTAAGCTAAGGTAAGAAGTCCCAGTGAAACCAGGAGATATAGCGTGCCTTTTATCATGAATTGTTTAACTGACTTACGTATAAAGTGTTCATTTGGATTCAGGCTAAAAGAAATTTGATGCTGCAAATTGACTAACTTCGCGTGAAACAAAGATGAGATTATTGGTTCTGGATAACTACGACAGTTTTACCTATAACCTGGTACACCAGATAGAAAAGGTCAGTTCTATTCCCTTCGACGTTGTTAAGAACGATCAGATTTCACTGGAGGAAGTAAACAAATACGACAAGATTCTCTTGTCCCCTGGTCCGGGCCTGCCATCTTCCGCAGGCATTATGCCTGAACTCCTGCGAAGTTACCACCGTCAAAAATCTATTTTCGGGGTATGTCTGGGACTCCAGGCAATTGGTGAAACCTTTGGTTGTTCTCTCAAAAATTTAGAAACAGTGTTTCATGGCATCGCCACTCCCATTACAATTTTAAACGAAGACGCTCTTTTCCGGGGTTGCCCGCAAAAATTTAAAGTAGGGCGGTATCACTCCTGGGTAATTGACGAGAAAACGCTGGGCAATGATCTGGAAGTAACGGCGGTGGACGAAAACAAGCTGGTGATGGCAGCGAGACATAAAACATACGATGTGATGGGGGTGCAATTTCATCCCGAATCTATTCTCTCGGAATTTGGTGAACGCATTATTTCAAACTGGCTGCATAAAGCGCATTAATAAATTGATTAATTTCAGGTATTCTTATGCCAACAGTAAAATCTAAGGGGTACTCAATCGTTGTCGATGGAAAATTGTTTTCTTCCATTTCTTCTTTTTTGAGTAAAAACGCCTACACCTCCTATTATATACTGTGCGATGAAAATACGCTTCAACAGTGTTTGCCTCTTCTCATCACCTCTTGTCCCGAACTTAACTCCGCCGAAATTATTGAAATAGAAGCCGGAGAAACAAGTAAGTGTATCGAATTCAGTGCCCACATCTGGCAAACCTTACTCGAAAATAAGGCGGATAAAAAAACACTCCTGATTAATCTCGGCGGCGGAGTGGTGAGTGATTTAGGCGGATTTTCCGCCTCGGTCTACAAAAGAGGGATAGACTTTATTCATATTCCTACCTCTCTGTTAGCCATGGCCGATGCCAGCGTGGGGGGCAAAACGGGCATCGATTTTTACCAGGTAAAAAACGCAGTCGGTACCTTTGCTCAACCAAAGACTGTTTTTGTGTACACTCCTTTTTTAAAAACACTGCCGGCACAACACTTTCAAAACGGACTAGCCGAAATTTATAAAATAGCGCTCGTTGCAGACAAAAAACTCTGGAATTCTCTAAAAGTGCAAGCCAAAACCGAGTCCCTTGTACTTAAAAGCATACAACTCAAAAATAAGATCGTTTTAAAAGATCCTTTTGACAAAGGCCTTCGCAACATTTTAAATTTTGGCCACACGCTGGGTCATGCGATAGAATCTTTACTGTTAGGAACCGAAAACAAATTACTTCACGGCGAAGCCATTGTTGTAGGAATGATTATGGAAACCCATCTTTCTTTCCAGAAAAAACTTATCTCCAAAAAAGATCTTTCAGAAATTACACACGTCCTCTACGCACAATTCGGATCTTACCCCCTTCATAATTTATCAGTTTCTTCTCTTTTAGAATTTATGAAAAACGACAAAAAAGCCTCCTCAGGCAAAATCCGTTTTTCTTTGCTCTCCGGCATCGGATCCTGTACTTATAACATAGAAGTAAACGCCTCACAAATTAAAAAGGCTTTTGATTTCTATTTTAACTCTTTACCATGATCGAAATAAGCGCCGGGACACATAAACTTGATTCTTGCATCCAAATTTCCGGCTCAAAGAGCATTAGCAACCGACTTCTTATTCTAAAAACTCTTCTTAACTCAGATCTTGTTATTGAAAATTTATCTGATTCGGAGGACACTCAGCTTTTACAAAAAGCACTTACTTCTGTCAAAAACAAAAGTCAGACGCTTATCGATATACACCATGCCGGAACTGACATGCGTTTTCTCACCGCGCTTCTTTCGGTTACTGAGGGGGAATGGATTTTAACCGGATCAGAGCGAATGAAGGAACGTCCCATCGGAGAACTGGTAAATGCGCTACGCGCATTGGGCGCGGACATCACATATCCAGAAAAAGAAAACTATCCGCCTCTCAAAATCCAGGGCAAAAAACTAAAAGGTGGCACGGTGGACATAAACAGCAGCATCAGTAGCCAATTTGTTTCCGCCCTATTATTGATTGCTCCGGTTCTTGAAAGGGGTCTTGTACTTCGCCTTAAAGGCAAAAGTGTTTCGAGGCCTTATATAGATATGACCATTTCCTTATTAAAAGATTTTGGCTTTGAGGTTCAAGAATCTTCTCAAACCTTCACTGTTTTGCCTTCTCCCGTTTTAAGGGTTCCTTCTTCCGTCACGGTAGAATCAGACTGGTCCTCTGCTTCTTATTGGTACAGCATTTGTGCCTTATCCCCAAACTCCACACTAGAACTTCGTTCCTTCTCAAAAACCAGTATGCAGGCAGACTCGGTCCTGCCACTGATATTCCGCGATCTGGGCGTTGAGACTGTAGTTAAAGGCGCTTCTCTCCTGCTCACACATTCACACCCTCTGGTAAAAACCTTCCGTTACGACTTTACAGATTGTCCAGATATTGCGCAAACCATCGCTGTGACCTGCTTTGCATTGGGAATAAAAGCAGAACTCCATGGCCTGAGCACCTTAAAAGTAAAGGAAACCGACAGATTGCTGGCTCTTAAACAAGAATTGGAAAAATGCGGGGCAACCGTCAGTATTACATCCGACTCCATACATATAGACCGTCGCTCTACATCGCACAACTCCCTGGCGCCACAAATTCACACCTATAATGACCACCGCATGGCCATGAGTTTTGCCCCATTGGCGCTTGTATTTGGCAAATTAAAAATAGACGCTCCTGAGGTGGTACATAAATCCTACCCGGCCTTTTGGGAAGATTTGAAATCCTTGGGTTTTAATGTAAATTTGCAGCCTTAATCATGGCTTTCTTCGCATCAGATAAAAATACAGCTGCCGGAACCGAAATGTCCTTTCTTCAACATCTGGAAGAATTAAGGTGGCATTTGGTACGAAGCTCCATTGTAATTGCTGTTTTTGCTATTGCGGCCTTTTGTCTGAACGATTTTGTTTTTGATACCATTATTTTTGGTCCGCTCCGACAGGATTTTATTTCCTACAAAACACTGTGTTCTTTAGGTTACCGTATAGGCGCAGGGGACGTTATGTGTATGGTGGTGAAACCAGCCCATCTGCAAACTCTCAGTGCTTCTGAACAGTTCTTTAATCACATGTGGATTTCTCTCCTGTGTGGACTTATCCTTGGTTTCCCTTTTGTGTTGTGGGAACTTTGGAAATTTGTACGGCCGGCTTTAAAGAATCAGGAAATTGGTCCCGTGAAAATTTTTGTGGTGATTGCTTCTATACTTTTCTTAATAGGCATTTTTTTCGGTTACTTCCTGCTCTTCCCCATGAGTTACAATTTTTTAATCAATTACCAGGTGTCTTCCAGTGGCATTGTACAAACACAAAACACCTTTGACGATTATATTTCTCTCATAAGTACCATGACCCTCGTTTCGGGAATTATTTTCGAGATGCCGGTGTTGGTTTATTTTTTAACGCGCATGACGCTGTTAACACCTCAATTTATGCGTAAATACCGTAAACACGCTGTGATCATTATTTTAATTGCGGCGGCTGTTATTACTCCAAGTCCCGACGTCACATCCCAAATGGTGGTAGCTGTTCCCATGTACCTCCTGTATGAACTGAGTGTATTTGTGTCGGCCTGGGTGATCAAAAAACATAAACTCGCTTAATACCCTTTCCCATGTCAGATCAGGTAAAAGAATTTAACGACTACCGGGCCAAAATGAACGAAGTCATTTTAGGCAAAGATAATCTGGTATTAAAACGTCTGTTTAATCTCGATACACAAACTTATTCAGACGGCGCGCTCAATGTAAAGACCAAGGAAATGCTGGGTCTTGTGGCCAGCATGGTATTGCGTTGCGACGACTGTATCAAATACCACCTCGAAAAATGTAAGGAACAAGGCTGTAGTACCGAAGAGATTTATGAAATATTTGCTGTGGCCAACATTGTTGGGGGCACTATCGTTATTCCTCACACCCGCAGAGGTGCCGAGTTTTGGGAAGAGCTGAATAAATAATGTACAATGGGAGCTCTCGTTTTTATAAGCCTGGGTCTTATGATGCTTCTGGGTCTTCCAACACTCACTTATTTTTACGCCAAACATTTGGGACGTAATCCCTGGCTGTGGTTTTTTATAGGAATTGTATTGCCCGGAATCGCAACAATCATTCTTTCCTTTCTCCCCGACCTCCCGGAAAAAGAAAATAATTAGTCAATGTCCCAAACACTAGGTCTTTTGCGGGTATAAAAAGGTTTGAAGTAATTTTTATGTTCCAGGATAAAAGCCATGATAAAGTAGATAATGATAGGGCTACCGAATGTAAAAAAAGATAAATAAATAAAATACATCCGCACAGTGGTGGTTCTGATTCCCAGTTTTTTACCAAGCCACTGGCATACACCAAAAGCTCTTGTTTCGAACCATCTGCTTATTCTGTCGATCATAATCACAAAGATAAAAAATTTAGGTCATCATTTGAAGCAATTACACCCCCTTACACTTTGTTTAACAAAGCAGCTGCAATACCACACTTCAAACAACGCTTTTGGCTGCAATAATTGTCGTAAAGGTTTATCAAAGCCTGACTATCCGCTGCCGATTTTAAGATGTCTTTTCTGGCCAGAAACAACCGTGTTTTAGCGTTTGATTCCATGGAACACGCGTTTAAAAGTTCAATCGCAAGATCAAGATACCCAGGCTTCGCTTGTTTTTTAGAGTAGAAAAAGAAAAAAGGTGCAAAGGTGTTGATGAGTAAATTTTCGGCTGAGTCTTTTCCAAAGCTAAGATCCTTGTTTAAACCTTTACCATCTAGTTTATAATGATTTTTCCAATACCCTTCCAGGTTAATAGAAAGGGTTTTCATAATTTCGGAATAACCTCCCCTGTTTTGTGGCTCCGTGAAAACCTCCGGATGATAATGTATGAGATTTGCCACCTGTGCCAAACGTAAATTGGGAAAGTTCGCCGGTCTGAGTTTTGAAAATTTGAAAAGCTCCTTTTTAAGCGGTTTAAGGTTGTATTTACTTTTGAGGAATTCGAATTCGTTCTGTAGGTTTCTGATGTAAACGTCTTCGAACTGGTCTTCCAAAAGTCCACTCATTCCCAGCAACAAGGCTTCCAGTTGTAACAAATTATCCCGGTGTTTCAGGAGCAGGTGTACCGAAAGCTGCTTAGCCAGTAATTCAAAGGGAAGCGCGTTTACTTTAAATCCAAAATTGCGTAGCAGGAGAATAAAAAAGGTCTGCGTGTAATCTCCCTGGCAAAGGTCAAACAATTCCTCTACGCGATGCACTTTAGTTTCTAAACGCTCAAGCGTCATACGCTCCAACCAACTGATAAACTTAAAGTCGTCGACATTTTTTAGCTGTTTGGCGCAAGCCAGTTTTTCTTTGGTCCCAAGCAGATGATCGTAGGTTTCAAGGGTTTTCTGATCGACAAGTGTTTTGATCTCCAGCACCTCAACGTTGTGCCTTTTATTTTGCGCGAGATCCAGATCGTGCTCGTATACTACATGCAGTATGATGGTATCGTAGTTACGATCTTTTTCGTGTTTGTGTTTGAGCCAATCGCTTGTTTTAATGTGAACCTCCACATTTCCCGCTAGCACCAGTTCGTTTATTTTTATTTGAGCGTTAAAGAAGTCCGGACCTGAATCCACATTCAACTCCCCGGGTTTTAATATAGAAATTTGGTTGCCGGTCGTAGAAATAAGTGGAAGTGGTTTAAGCAACTTGTGTTGCCAGATAAATTGGAGCAGGTCTTCGTTAAAATCAGGCATAACCTCTTAGTTTGTAAGTTATAAAACCAACCCATTCATGGATCAAGAGTTCTATAGCAAACAAAGCACCTGGGTTGGGAATAAATAAATGATCGAAGGTAAAACGGCGCGGCCCGCTGGAGCGATTAGTAACATAAGGTGTAATATTTTTATAACCTGCCTTTTTAAAGATTGCCAAAGAGCGAGGCATATGGTAGCCCGAAGTAACCAGTAAAAAATTACCGTCAGAAATTTTTAAACTGTCGAGGATTTTTTTTGTAAAAATGGCGTTCTCATAGGTGTTTTTACTTTCCCCTTCTACAATAAGCGCACTGTCAGGGAAATGAATGCTTTTTAAATATTTTTTTAGGTAAATCCCTTCTTTTTTCTCAGGAAATTCAATACTTCCGGAACCTCCCGTAAAAACTATTTTTTCAATTCGACCCTGATAGTATAAAGGTAATACCTGAAATAAACGATCACCGCTGGGGCCGAAATTTATTTTTTTCAGGCGCAGGTCTATCGAACCGATTCCTCCCAGCACAATGGCACCATCGTATTTTGTAGTCATGAGGTCATAGTCAGGGGTAACCGGTTCCCAGGCTCTGAAACATTCGTCCACCAAAAAGGAGTTACTGAAAAGGTACAACATTACCAACGCAACAATTCTGAGCTTCTTTGCCCGCCCTTCTATTTTTGTTTTAAATGAATAGATCAAAATAATAAATACCCACACAAGGGGTGAGAACAAAAATGCCAGCAATTTTGAAAGATAGAAAAACATAAGATGGAACTAAAATAACAAAAAAGAACTAATATTCGGGAGGGGACGATTCAAACTGATTAATCGTTATCTTTAACCTTGATTTAAAAGACTGTTACATTTTTATGCAAAAAATACTTATAGCAAATCGTGGTGAAATTGCTTTGCGCATTATGCGAAGCGCGCGTGAAATGGGAATTAAAACCGTGGCTATTTATTCAGAGGCCGATAGAAACGCTTTATTTGTGCGTTATGCCGATGAAGCAGTGTGTGTTGGGCCGCCTCCAAGCGCACAGTCTTATTTGCAGGGAGATAAAATCATTGCCATTTGTAAAGAATTGGGTGTGGACGGAATCCATCCTGGTTATGGCTTTTTAAGTGAAAATGCGGATTTCGCCAGAAAAGTACGCGCGGCCGGAATTACCTTTATTGGACCAAGTCCTGAAAGCATGGACCTCATGGGTGATAAACTGAGCGCCAAAGCTACTGCAAAAAAATACAAAGTTCCCATGATTCCCGGCTCCGAAGGTGCTATCAGCGATGTGAAAGAAGCCATAAAAATTGCCAAAGAAGTTGGCTTTCCCCTATTAATTAAGGCAAGCGCCGGGGGTGGCGGAAAAGGAATGCGTTTAGTGGAGAAAGAAGAAGAAATTGAAGAACAGATGAAACTAGCTGTAAGCGAAGCTATTTCCGCTTTCGGAAATGGTGCCGTTTTTATTGAACGTTACGCCAGTGGTCCAAGACATATTGAAATTCAGTTGCTCGCTGATAACCACGGTAACTGCGTGTACCTCTTTGAGCGTGAATGCAGCATTCAACGCCGTCATCAAAAACTCATCGAAGAGGCGCCAAGCAGTGTGTTGAGCCCTGAATTGCGCGAACAGATGGGCAAGTGTGCAGTGGATGTGGCAAAAGCCTGTAATTACAGCGGCGCCGGCACGGTTGAATTTCTGGTAGACGATAAATTAAATTTTTACTTTTTGGAAATGAATACCCGTCTCCAGGTGGAACACCCGGTTTCGGAATTAATTACAGGGCTTGATCTTGTAAAAGAGCAAATCAAAGTAGCGCGTAACGAAAAATTAAGTTTCACGCAGGAAGACCTCAAAATAAACGGCCACTCCATAGAGGTAAGGGTGTGTGCGGAAGACCCACTGAATAATTTTCTTCCGGATATTGGGAAACTGGTTGTTTACAAAACCCCGTCAGGACCTGGTGTTCGTGTGGACGATAGTTTTGAAGAAGGTATGGATATTCCTATTTATTACGATCCTATGATCTCCAAACTGATTGTTCACGGAAAAGACCGTGCCGAAGCCATAGACAAGATGTTAAGAGCCATTGACGACTATAAAATTGTGGGCGTCGAGACTACTCTGGACTTCTGTAAATTTGTTTTAAAGCACGAAGCTTTTGTAAGCGGGAAATTCGACACTGGTTTTATTGGCAAATACTTTAAACCGGAAATGTTAATGACACACCATGCTGAGTATGCAGAAGTCGCGGCTCTTGTGGCCGGTGCCATCTTCTCCAATAAAACCGGGAAAAGTCAGCCCTCCGAGCCTGTTAAAAAAAGTAAATGGAGAACAAATCGCCTGAATTAAGCCGTAACTTAAGGGTTACTTTATCCGTTTAAGGAAATAAATGGTAGATGAGAGATCATTTTTACACATATTCAACACTTTCTCTTAAATCAGTCGGCACTTTTCTGTTTCTTTTTCTCGGATGTTCTCTTTTTGCTCAAAATCGTGCGGCAGCAGATATTCTGCATGCCCCTGAACAAGGTTTTCGATGCCGGGCCATTGTGCTCGAAGGAGACACATTCCCTCTGGTAGTATTAAATGACGTGGAAGTTACCACAGACTTTGTTTTTAAAACCTCCAGGCAGCGCGAGCAGTGGACGCGTACCAAATTCAATGTCAAAAAAGTATACCCTTACGCCATCCTGGCCGCGGCCAAATTAAAAGAATACGATAAAGCACTTGAAAAGATCAGTGACGAACATTTAAAAAAAGCGTTTATCAAAGCCTGTGAAAAAGATCTGAGAAATGAGTTTGAAGATGAGTTAAAGGGCCTAACTGTTTCGCAGGGAAAAATACTCATGAAGCTCATTGACCGGGAAGCCCAAAAAACCACTTACGAAATAGTAAAACAACTCCGTGGCAGTTTCCAGGCGGCCATGTGGCAAACCGTTGCCTGCATTTTTGGTCACAACATGAAAGTAGAATACGATGCCCGTGTAGAGGACGTTATGATTGAAAGGGCGGTTAAATTAGTTGAGGCCGGTCAGTTCTGATTTTAAATTTTATTGCTACTTTTAGGCCTATGTATAGATTGCTTATCATTACCTTGTTTTTTGCCTCACTTACACAGGCTCAAACAAAAAAACCAACCCCGAATGCTAAAACAAAGGTTGTAAAAGACACTGTTCGTAAAGACACTTCCGCTCTTGTGAAAGAGATTGAGGTTCCTCTGCCCCGCGAATTCAAAGTTTACTCCAAAAAACCGAGAACAAAAACGGAACGCATGAAATTGTGTCTGAATCTGGTTAGTCCCGATACCGTTTTAAATTATTGTGTGAATGATTCCATTTGCAAAGATCCCGAAGTTTCTAAAATTTTATTCCAACAAAAACAAGGCGACTCCACATACGTGTTGGTATATGTGCAGGCTTTCAGCAAACCCCTGGATAAACCCGACTGTGATGCCGGTAAAGAACTGAAATTGTTTTTCGTGCGGTGGAATACCAAAACCAATAAAGCCGTTGTTAAGCAAAAAAGTTTTGAGTCCTGTATGAAAGGTATTACCAATATGACAAAAGA
The DNA here is from genome assembly GCA_964566105.1 of uncultured Akkermansia sp. GTDB lineage: Bacteria > Bacteroidota > Bacteroidia > B-17B0 > Aurantibacillaceae > Aurantibacillus. The sequence continues at coordinate 1,382 of CAZMHW010000056.1, read as the reverse complement.
GCCGGTTGCGAACTGGGACCAGTCGTCTCTCCTGACAATAAAGTATTACAAGGCCGGTAGTTTTTTGGAATTAAAATTTGATCCACAAAACTACTTACTGGGACTTCAAAGCGCTTCAGACAACTGAGATTGCTTCATTTACCTCTAAAAGCCTCCAAAATTATAATCTTTCGAAAAAAATAAGCATATTTAACCTGTTTGAATAGCGGGTTAAAAATACTGTTACTACCTGTCTCGTATCTTTACGGTATCATCACCTTTATCCGAAACAGTCTTTACGACTGGAGAATCCTCAAAGAAAAAAAATTCGACATTCATACGATTGGTGTTGGAAACCTTGCCGTAGGTGGAGCCGGTAAAACACCACTCGTAGAATACCTCATTCGCCTCTTGTTAAATGAACACAGTCAGATTGCTACACTGAGCAGGGGTTACAAACGAAAAACAAACGGTTTTGTGCTCGCCAATGAGAACAGTACGGCCGAAGATATTGGGGATGAACCCCTGATCTATAAGACCAAATATCCGGTTTTAGTGGCTGTGGATGCGAGCAGGGCAAATGGAATCAGAAATTTAATCGCTCTGAATGAAAATGCTCCCAAAGTTATCCTGCTTGACGATGTTTTTCAGCACCGCTCGGTACGCTGCGGACTTAATATTGTGGTGAGTGATTACAACAATTTATATTTTAACGACACCATGCTTCCCTCCGGTACCCTGCGGGAATTTAAAAACGGCATCATACGGGCAGATATTATCATTATCAGTAAAACGCCTGACAGAACGAGTCCGGTTGAAATACGAAATATTTTGAAAGATGTAAACCCAAAAGCCCACCAACGTGTTTTTTTCAGCTACCTGAAATACGGCGAGTTATACTCCATTCACAATGTAAACGACCGGATGGATACCTTAAACGAACTCTTTCGTTTCAGAATTATTTCTTTCGCCGGAATTGCGAATGCGCAGCCCATGGTGAATTATTTAAAGGAATATGCCGCGGAGCTCCGTCATTTGCCGTTTCCCGATCATCACGAATATTCTTTAAAAGACCTGGAAGACATTGAACGCTACTACACCAGCTTTGAAGGAAGTAACAAGATTTTAGTTACCACCGAAAAAGACCTGATGCGTTTAAAAAACAACGCGGTTTGGGACATTGCCAAACGTATGAACATTTATGTGCTTCCGGTGGAGGTGAGTTTTAAGGACAAAGAAGAAGAGTTTAATGCGCTTATTTTAAATTATGTTAGAACAAATAGAATTTACCACCAAAAGTATACTTAAAAAAACCAACGATTTTAATCCCAGCGTTGGCATTATTCTTGGCACGGGATTAGGTGGTTTAGTCAAAGAAATAAACGTAGAATACACCCTGCCCT
>CAZMHW010000055.1:0-12770 GCA_964566105.1 uncultured Akkermansia sp. | reverse complement strand
CTCAAGCGCTTAAGAGGGAGTGTGAAGAAAGGAAACAAGAAGAACATTTTTTTTACCCTGTTTAACTACATTTTTAAAAGAGGTGGACGTATTGCCCGGATCATTTTCGCCAAAATTCTTAAACACATTTATTTATTGGTTGAAGTTAAGAAGGTGGTCATTGTGGAAGTTTTCAGTGATGTACTTTCCAATCAGGCCGACTACAACCAATACCTCACGAGGCGCATTATAACAAAAGACCGGAAAAAACAAATTCTCAAAACGCAAAAAGCTTTTTCTAAAAAACCGCTGATCAGTATTGTGATCCCTGTGTACGATCCGCCCATAGAATTTTTTAAGAAAGCGCTTGATTCTATCATCAATCAATATTATCCGTACTGGGAAATTTGTCTGGCAGACGATTGTTCTACGGACGAAGATGTGAAACTGACGATAGAAGAGTACCGAAAAAAATACACTAACATCAAAGTAGTTTACCGCAGTGAAAATGGACACATTTCAAAAGCCTCCAATTCAGCCCTTGAACTCGCAGAGGGAGAATACACCCTCCTGATGGATCAGGACGATGTGTTAAGCGAGAACGCCCTGTTTGAAATTGTGAAACTCATTAATCTAAAACCGGACGCAGATCTGATTTATACCGATGAAGATAAAATTGACGAAAACGACATTCATTCCGTTCCGCATTTCAAACCAGACTGGAGTCCGGACAGTTTACTCTCCCGGAATTACCTCGGACATGTGTGCGTGTTCAGAACAAAACAACTCAAAGAGATAGGTGGTTGGCGCGCAGGTTTTGAAGGAAGTCAGGATTACGATCTGGTTTTGCGTTACACAGAGCGTTTTCCAAACATATACCATATTCCGGAAGTTCTTTACCATTGGCGTATCCACCAACAAAGCGCGGCTTCCAGTGAAACGGCCAAACCTTATGCTTACCGTGCGGCTCAACAGGCTCTCACCGAAGCGATGGAAAGACGTGGCTACACTGCTACTTTTGCATTTTTGGATGGATTCCGTGGCTACCAGGTCCGCATGGCTCTGAAACAAAGCGACGAACTGGTAAGTATCATTATTCCAACGAAAAACAAGCAAGACTACCTTATTAAATGCATAGATTCCATTGCCCATAATTCTACGTACAAAAATTTTGAGATCATACTTATTGACAACAACAGTAATGAGAAAGCCTTTTTTAGAACCGTTGAGAAATGGAAAAATCAAAATCGTTTTCAGTTCAAATTAGTGAGAGACGAAGAGAGTTTTAATTTTGCGCGCTTAATGAACGTGGGGCGAAAACACGCCAAAGGCAAGTATCTGATTCTGTTAAATAACGATACGGAGATTATTAGCCCTGACTGGATTGAAGGCATGATGGAACATGCGCAACGACCGGAAATTGGCGTAGTAGGCTGCAAATTATTGTACGACGACGACACCATTCAACACGCCGGAGTGGTGGTAGGTCTCGGTGGAGTGGCCTCACATGCCTTTATTGGAGAGGACCGTGACGGTCCGGGTTATTTCAATTACGTCAACCTGCTCAATAATTATTCCGCACTCACTGCCGCCTGCATTATGATGCGCACGGAGGTTTATGACCGTGTGAATGGATTTAGCGAAGAATTTGTGGTGGAATATAACGATGTGGACTTTTGTCTCAAAGTAATGGAAGCAGGATTCCGGAACCTGTATGTTCCCCACGTAGAATTATATCACTACGAATCTGTTTCGAGAGGTCATCCACACTCCACACCCGAATCGTATAAACGTCACGTGAAAGAGGTAAACAGATTTCGTAAAAAATGGATGAAATATGTTGACCACGACCCTTGTTACAATCCTAACCTGACTTTAGGCGCGGAAAATTTTGCTATAAAAATATAAACCTCTACTCTTACACATGGTATTCAGTTCCGTTATCTTTTTATTCTTTTTTCTGCCACTGGTACTTTTTGGCAATTACCTCATTAGAAATATTCAAGCTAAAAACGTATTCCTGTTGGTATTTAGTCTGCTGTTTTATGCCTGGGGTGAAGGTGGCCTGGTTATTTTAGTGCTTCTGTCTGCCTTTCTGAATTACTTTATTGGAATAGGAATAGCGCGGACCTCTTTCAAAAAACCTGCTCTGTTACTGGGGGTGTTACTCAACCTCGGCCTTCTGGGATATTACAAATATTTTGATTTTGTAGTTGAGAATTTAAACCTTCTCGGTTTTTTTCATCTGGAACAAAGACACATTCTCCTTCCCATCGGCATTTCGTTCTTTACCTTTCACGGACTATCATACATCATCGATGTTTACCGTGACAACACACTCGTTCAAAAAAGTTTACCCAACCTTTTGTTATACATCACCTTCTTTCCTCAACTGGTTGCCGGACCCATTGTGCGTTATCACGACATTTCACTGCAATTGCTTAAACGTGATGTTACACTCGACAAAACCACTGAAGGTATTAAGCGTTTCATCATTGGGCTCGCAAAAAAAGTACTCATTGCCAATACCCTGGGAGCGCTGGCTACCCAGATCTTTGAAACGGATCCAAATCTCATTGGCAGCAGTGTAACGTGGATGGCCATTATTGCCTACAGCTTTCAGATCTATTACGATTTTTCGGGATATTCGGACATGGCGATCGGACTCGCCAAATTATTTGGATTTGATTTTCCTGAAAATTTTAACTTCCCATACATTGCCACCTCGGTAAAAGAATTCTGGCAACGCTGGCACCTCTCCCTTTCATTTTGGTTTAAGGACTACCTCTACATACCCCTGGGCGGGAGCAAAGAAGGAGAATTAAAAACCTACAGGAACTTGTTTATTGTTTTCTTATGTACCGGTATCTGGCATGGCGCTTCCTGGAATTTTATTCTCTGGGGTTGCATGCACGGCGCCCTCGTGATACTGGAACGCATGTTTCTCTTAAAACTCCTTGTTAAGTCCAAACCACTCAGCCACGTGTATTTAATGTTAGTCATCATTACCTCCTGGCTATTTTTTACCGTTGAAGACTTCAGCAAGATTCTTATCTATTTAAAAAAGATGTACTTCGTGTCGGGAACAGAAGGTTCTCTTCCAATTAATGTGTTCATGTCCTACGAGCAATGGACGATTCTGATTCTTGCCATTATTTTTTCAGTACCCTGGCACCGTATCATCACCTTTCAAAACAGTCGTATCAAACAGACCCTGGGCTATGCTAACCTTTTCTTTCTCATGATCCTGTTCTTGTTGAGCATTATTCACCTGGCCTCTGAAACCTATAACCCATTTATTTACTACCGCTTTTGAAAAAAAGGCTTACATATATTTTTTTACTGGGCTTCGTTTTTTTGTTAATGTGCCTATCGACACTTTTGCTGAGTGCGCAGTACTTTTTGCAAAAAGGGCGTGTGCGTATCAGCATTCAATACTCTGCTTTTTGTAAAGAAGATATCACTCTCTATTGGAACAGTGGTAAAGGATTTACAGACGAAGCGCACCTCACGCAAAGCACCAACATAAAAAAAAACAACTACGATTTTCAGATTCCGGCTTTGGATTCCATTACAGAGATTCGGGTGGACCCGGACACTAAATTTAACTTGGCCACACTTTCCGGAATAAGCATTGAAGGGTTGAATAAAAATCTGGAACTCAGGGATCTTAGAAAATCAGGCTCCAACGGTTTGCAAATAAAGGAGCAAGCAGGTGTCTTTTACCTGCAGCGCAAATCTGACAATAACGATCCTTACCTTATTTTTAAACTTCCTCCCGGCGCAGGTACCGTTAACCAGAGTTATACGGCAAGAGATTTTTTAGTTATCACCCTCTGTCTTCTCTTTTCCGTGCTGAGTACTTTCGTAATAAGAAAGAAGATTTATACTTTTTTAGAATCCCATTCCTTCCGCGAGATTTCCCTCGCAACTATCTTCCTTCTCATTACAAGCAGTTACTGGAGCAATTCCATTTTACACTACTACGAAGCCCCTACAAATATTGAAAACCGTCGTCTAGCCAAAAAACCCGATCTGGATAGTATTTCGTACCAAGGCAAAACATATTTTAACGACTATACATCCTGGTTTAACGATCACTTTGCCTTTAAACAACTGTTTGTCTTTGCCAATTCTTTTCTACGCATTCATCTCTTCCATTCCTCTCCAATGCCTTCGAATATGTACATAGGAAAACTATTTCAGTTTTTTAGCGCCAATACCCTTTTGAGGGATGATATTTTAGGAACAAGAAGACTAAGCGTTCAGGAGATTCATGCCATTTACGCTAACAATCTGTTTAAACAGGATTATCTCGCCAAACAACACATCGCTTATTATCTTACGATTCCGCCTTCCAAGCAAACGGTGTTCGAAGACCTTCTGCCGGACTATTTGTTACTTCAACTCAAGGGTAAAAAAATGGCGGAACAGTTTAAAGACGAATTAGCCTTAAACAAATCCAATTTTTATATCGATGTGATTGACCTTCTCAAACAAAGGCATCTGCGTTATCCTAACGAACGTATATTTTACCAATACGACCTTCATTGGAGCGACTGGGGAGCCTTCTTAGCTTACCGTGAACTCATAAACAGTATCCAAAAAGAACATCCCTGGGTTGGGAAGGCTTTGGACTTTAATGAAATTACCCTCGATACAAGCTACACAGAAGACGCAGATCTGGCCAAATTAATTCTAATGCACAAAACATTCAAAAAAGAAAAATACACGATAAAAGCCACGGCTGCCGATTCAATTACCGAAACTGTTGTAAATGGCGTTTATCAATTTCCCGTTTACAAATACAAAAACCCTCAGGCCAAAGGCAGGGTGCTGGTGTTCAGGGATTCCTATTCTGAACAATGGAAATGGCTTATCGCCAGACATTTTAACGAAAGTATATTTATCTGGGATCAAAACATCACTCAATCCCTTATTAACGAATACCATCCGGATATAGTGATCCAGGAAAATTGTGAAATGTTTTTGTTTTACTTGTTTAATCCACTAAAGACTCATGATTAAACTTAAAAACATAGTTCTTCCTTATCTCTTGGTTTTAATTTTTCCAATTCTTTTTTACGCTCTTTATAAAGCCGATCAACCAAAAGAACCGAATAACGGGGTCTTTCAGTTTTACACCAGTGTGCAATCGCAGCATGTAACGCGTCTGGACTTCTATCAGGGCGATCATATTTTAAGTTCCTGGGACGGGCCTTTTACTACATACAAACAGCTGGACTACGTTAAAAGTAGCCCTATAAAAACAGACACTGTTTTTAAACTCGGCATCGTACATGAGCAAGCAAACGACACACTCTCTTTTTTGGGTCTTCATTTTCTTATAGATGGCATTGTGTATACTCTGCAACCCGAACAACTAAATACACTTCGTTTGTCACCAAATGCAAAACTTCTTGTGCACGACGGGCAGTTAAAAATTATTTGCAGAGACAAATACAACATTGTTCTGGAAATGAACTCCCCTCTTTCATGGTCAAATAATTCTATTAAAGACTTACAGAGAATTTACCTGATAGTAATTTCCCTTTTATTTTTATTAGCCGTAATTTTTGCAAGACCAGACCTGTATTGGTTTTCTGTTTCTTCGGTGGTTTGTCTGTCAATGACTTTCTATTTCTGGTACCTGGGTAAAGATCCCAGCTCGCAGATAAGCATTACAAAATTTACACCCAACGAAGCCGCCACTTTCTATTTCAACTCACAACCTGTATTTAACCCTTCATTGTCAGTAACCCATAACGACACTATTGACGTGCGCAAAACACAAGGCTACCCGGGAAAATACGTTTTTTACAGAATAGATTTTCCAGATAAAAAACAAGACCTTTCAAATACAAGCGTTACCTATGCCATGGGAATTCTCCGCCACAGCTGGGCTCTCAATAAACTGAGTCCATTCGATATAAATGGTAACGGACTCGATTACCGACACGGAAAATTCAGTGCCACGGGAGCCGACCCTTATTTATCATTAATCAGCGCGCCAATTTCGCAACGCATTAAACAACTTGATTTTATACGAACCAACCTGTATATGGTATTTGCCTTATTTGTTTTTGCGGGAATGATCTCTTTGCCCAAGTTATTTAAGTTACATCCGGATCCACAACACCTCCTGATATTTCCCTTTCTTTCCATTTGTTTTGGATCCTTGCTTCTCAGCTTAGCCGACGAAAGGCGGCTCATCATGAGTGAAGAAAAAAGATTAGCCTATCCTTTACCTTTTTACAACAAAACCCAACCAATAAAGGAATACACCAAACAACTGGATAATTATCTGAAAGACCAGCTTCCCGGACGAGGGCAGCTGATCATAGCCAACAATTACATTAAGTATAAAACCTTTTCCGAGTTGGCTACAAACCCTATGGTTTATTTTGGAAAAAAAGGCTGGATGTTTTACATAGGAGAAAATGTGAAAGAAACTTACGAAAACAAACAGCTTTACACAGAAGAAGAACTTAAAAAGATGACGCGGAATCTGGAAGAGCGAAGAGATTGGTTAAAAGAACAAGGCATCTCGTATTACATTTTGTTCCCGAGAATGTCGCATTATTTTTACCAGGAAAATGTTGGCGAGGGGCTTCATCAGTACAATAAAAAACCAAAACTCGAACAGTTCCTGGACTATTTGCAAAAACACAGTACTGTAAACATTATTGATGTGTACGCCCCCATGCTCGCTGCTAAAAAGAAATACCCGCGTGACCTGTATTACCGTTCGGATTCGCACTGGAATTTGTTTGGTGCTTATTTCGCTTACGCAGCGGTGATTGAGAGGATTCAAAAAGACTATCCTCAGGTGAAAGATCCCATCCCACTTAACGAAATAAACTGGGTAGAAGCCGAATCAGAAGAAGCCGATCTTTCAAAACTCATTTCATTGAGCGGCGTCATTACGCGGCACGAATTTCTTCCGCTTCATCCGGATGTGAATAGCTCAAAAGGATTGGCTGCGCCGGACTATCCCGAATACCATTCTGTCCATCCTTTAATCGTTTACCAGGGCACAGATGTTTCCACCCCATCGATTGTGATGAACCGCGATTCGTATTCCAACTTTTTGATTCCCTACTTTTGCAAACACTTCAACAGGCAAACGTATATCTGGTCGCCTTTGTTTTTCCCAACCATTATTGAAAAAGAAAAACCGGATATTGTGATCAGTGAAATGATGGAGCGTTTTTTAACTGATCTGTTGATTGACAATCCTCCCTTGCCTCTAAAAAACAAGGAAGGCTCAGCTAAATAAAAAATCCGAAAAAATTACTATATTTACTTATCAAATTTTCACTTATGAAAAAAGCAACCCAAATCCTTTTTCTCTTTAGCGTGTGTTTATCTGCATTAGCTCAACAGCCAATTACCGGAGCCCACAAACGCATTTCAAGTACCTCTGATCTGATTGCCCGGCTTAAAAAAGACCTGCCACAAGATCTGAAAAGCTCTCGCACAGAGAGCCCCAAACCGGCTTGTATTGTAGACAGTATCATCAATAAATACTGGAGTTCAGGCACAAATTCTCCGTTAATTAGTAGTAAAGAAGAGTACGCTTATAATCTTCAATATAACATCTTTCTCAAAAAAAAATACAACTGGAATAGTTTTAGTCAAAGCTGGTCTAATTATTCTAAAAACAATTTGACTTATGATAGCCACGATAATCTTTTAAATGAACTAAGCCTAAGTGCATCCACTCAGGGCACCAACACCGTTTGGAATAATTCGGGGAACACAATTTACACTTACGATAACAACAATAATCAAACTTCATCCATCTATCAGTACTGGAATTCTCAATCAAACTCCTGGAAAACATCTTCTGCGAGCACCAGTACGTATAACACAAACAACCTCATCACCCAGGAAATCTATCAGTCTGCCAGCTCTTTTACAGCACCACTAGTAAATGCCTTCAAATACACTTACGCTTACGACATCTTCAATAACCCACTTTTGTTTCAGGAATACGAATGGAACTCTGTTACCAATGCCTGGGATATTGTTTCTAAATATAATATCACCGCTTCAGGAAATAAGATCACCGCTTATGTGGGTTATGACTGGGATGCCACAACAAATTCATGGATCAATTCCGTCAAAGGAAGTATGACCTATGATGCCAGCGGTAATCAGACTTCACAAACAGAACAAAGCTGGAACACAGTTACCAATTCCTGGGTAAATGAATACAAGTCAACCTACACATACGATGCAAATCACAACATGCTCTCAAGTACAGATCAGAACTGGAACACCGGCACCAATGTTTGGGAAAACAGTAGTCAAATACTTTATACCTACAACAGCCATAATTATGAAACTATACAGTTACAATTAAGTTGGAATGCTTCCGGTAATTCCTGGAAAAATTCTTATGAAACAGATACCTATTACAACTGCCACAACGTCGGGCTTTCAGAAGAAAGCTTATCGGGCAGTTCCTTTATGATCTACCCCAACCCCGCTCAATCTGAATTGACCATAAAAAGCGAGAAAGAATTTACCCGTGTAACTATCCTCAATCTAAATGGTCAGGTAGTTTTTGAAAGTCAGAATACACATACACTCAACATCTCTACTTTGGAAAAAGGAATTTATTTTGTGCAACTGCTGGATAAAAATAAAACTATCCTACAGACACAGAAATTTGTGAAAGAGTAAATTCTAAAACAGCTCTTTAGTGATGCGCGCCAGCGTTTCTTTCATTTCCGCTACTTCACTCTCCAACTGTGCCACACGCGCTTCCAGTTCACTCACGTGTTTTCTGGCGGGTTCCTGCGGCAGTTCTTCCTGTTCGTGATCCATTTCTCCACCCAATAAATGGGCAAAACGTGCTTCCTTTTGACCGGGTCTTTTTGGCAATTCCACCACACAGGGTCTATCAGGATTCATGAGTTTGTTGAGCACATGCTGCACTTCCTCCAGTGAGCGAAATTCATACAAGCGGTTCGAATTGGTATTTAGTTCCCCCGGCGTTTGAGGGCCACGTAACATCAGCAAACACAAAATGGCTAACTCCGCCCCTTCTATGTCGTAAACCGTTGTAAAGTTATGTTTGTATTTTACCACGCGGCTTCCACCTCCCACAGCCGTAGCTACCAGACTCTGACCTTTTAAACTATTGAGAGCCATTACTACGGTTTCTTCGTCGTAATCCGTTACGGGATGCCGTGATGTTTTTTGATTGCAGGCCGCGGTCAGCGCGTTCAGGGTCATGGGGTAATAGTCCGGTGTGGTTTTGCTTTTCTCGATGAGTGCGCCCAACACGCGGAGTTCCGCTGCATTGAGCACGGGAAGTGATTTAGAAGTATCCATGGAATAAAATTTGTTTACTATAATTTAGGACGAATCTTGTTACCCGATTCGCCTTTTTTTGATTTGGTAGTCTTTTCTTTAGGCTTATCCTCGCTTGGTCTTGGAATCAGAACCGAATTTTTCTCACCATCAGATTTTGGACGGGTGCCTGTGCCTGACTCCGGCACATCGCTCACCGGCCGTGTACCAGCAGATTTTTCGGCTGCTTCTTTTTCGCGGGCAATTCTCTCCGCCTCCGCTTTTTCGCGATTGGCTCTTTCCCGCTCTCCAGCTTCTTTGGCATCTCTGTCAGCTTTTTCACGGGCCAAACGATCTGCTTCTTCTTTTTCCTTTGCGGCTTTATCGCTGGCTGCTTTATCATTCGTTGTTTTTTCCTTCTCTGCCTTTTCTTTCGCCGCCTTATCCGCAAGGGCTTTTTCATTGGCAGCTTTCTCCGAAGCAGCTTTCTCCTTTGCCAGACGATCCGCCTCCGCTTTTTCTTTGGCATTTTTTTCGGCAAGTGCTTTTTCGTTATCCGCCTTTTCTTTCGCGGCTTTATCAGCCGCCGCTTTATTGAGTGCTGCCTGTTCTGCGGCAGCCTTTTCTTTGGCTGCTTTATCGTTCAGAGCCTTTTCGTTTTCAGCTTTTTCTTTGGCTGTTTTTTCAGCCAGTGCCTTTTCGTTCGCAGCCTTGTCGGCCGCAGCCTTTTCTGTTGCCGCTTTTTCCTTAGCTATACGATCCGCCTCTTCCTTTTCTTTCGCTGCTTTTTCAGTGGATGCTTTTTCAGCAGCCGCTTTTTCTTTTGCTAAACGGTCGGCCGTTTCCTTGTCTTTTGCTGCTTTTTCGGCGGCCAGCTTGTCTGCTGCCGCTTTCTCAGCTGCTGCCTTATCGGCCGCTATTTTATCCGCAGCGGCTTTATCCTTTGCAGCTTTCTCAGCAGCCAACTTGTCGGCCGCGGCTTTCTCGGCCGCCGCCTTTTCTGCTGCTAATTTATCAGCCGCCGCTTTTTCTTTTGCCAGTTTATCTTCTGCTTCTTTATCTTTCGCCGCTTTCTCAGCCGCCAGTTTATCCGCAGCGGCTTTATCAGCTGCCGCTTTTTCAGCAGCTAATTTGTCTGCCGCGGCTTTTTCTTTTGCTGCTTTGTCTGCTGCCTCTTTTTCCTTCGCTGCTTTCTCCGCTGCGAGTTTGTCAGCTGCAGCTTTCTCCGCTGCGGCCTTTTCTGCCGCCGCCTTGGCTGCCGCCTCCTCTTCTTTCTTTTTACTGTCTCCTTCTTTTTCCTTTAAACACAGTCCCACTTTTACCAATTGATCTTTGGGATACTGTTCATTCGGAATAAGTGCCAGGGCTTTTTCATAGGACGCTTTTGCGAGGGGACAATCGTTTTTCTTCAAAGCATCATCTCCTGTTTTATTTGCGGCCGTAAATTTTTCAATCAGGTCATTCTCAGCCTCAGCCACTCTTCCCAATCCATCCAACATCTGGTCGGTATAACCTTCGTCGTGGTCAAATTTTTTGCGATCTGCGATCCACTTCACTTTTACCAGAGGTTGATTAAGTATGCTGTAATTGATGCCGTAAAGGGGCTTCGCCGCTAAAAAACCGCCAATTCCAAAGGTGGGTTTAAAATTATCAGAGCTAATATCATCGGGTACACCCATGGTATTTACTGAGAATTTTTTTGAATTACAATCCGGATAAGACACCACCAGCATAAAGTCACCGTTGGCCGGTACTTCAATCATAAAATCTCCGCTACCGTTACTTTTTACCTGTTTTACGAGCGTGGATCCCTGATACAGGGATATGTTAGCACCGCCCAGACTCCTCTCATCCCGTTCGGCCTTACTGGTAAGTTTTAAGGTCCGTAACTCCACATTACTGCTTAATTGCAAGGTCCAGGCTTTCTCTGGCTTTTGGCCAAAGCCCAAAATAGATATGCTCACCGCTAAAAGCAGTAAAAGGGGGTGTTTTATCATTTTACTTCTGTGGGACACAGATAAATACGAATGTACAAATCTGTATTGAAATGAGAAAACATAAACAAAGCGATTGGAAAAAAAACTGAAAACAGGTGTCAGTAAGCCTTTTTTAGATTCCCGGCTTATTCGCTGTTACTTATCAGATAGCCTGAGCGGGCATGCGCTGATTGTGCTTTTGATAGATCTCGGTCTGGTAATTAAATACATCTGCAATTACCTCCTGATACATTGTATCCTGATCATAAGTGTCGGGGAAGGACCATTCTTTGCCTCTGGGTCCGAAGTTGGGATCTGACCAGGTCCACACAATAATGGTGCGTGCCGAAACCTCTGTTATGGTGTATACCGGCGCGCTTTTACCCGGTGCTGTGCGAATAACCATGGAATTGGCTTTAATAACCTCCACCTTCAGTAATTTATTGTGTTCCCGGATTCGTTCCACAAAACGGGCATATTTCAGAAAAATAGGGGCATCGGGTGTAGAAGGGGATTTGCGTTTACTTGCTTTAAAATAAAAAAACACAACCAGAGATGTGATTAAAACCACTGCTATCAATAGTGTCTCCATAGTGTACCTGATCTCTTATTTATTTTTAAGGATTATAAAGTTAGTCATACAATGGCCGCAAAAGGACTTATTTCGACCAACCCCAGTATAAATTAGCTTAGTTTGGGAATATAGGCAAGCAGATTTGAGAGAGTGCCTGGTTTAGCTAAAATTGGCTTTTTTTTGTCCGGAATAAAATGCTCAAAATGCTATATTTACAGCTTATTTTTATTTAAAACTTACAACTTGTTTAAATTCATAGGAGCTGCTCTCGGCTTTGTTTTGCTAGGCAGGAATTTTTTTGGAGCGTTTATCGGATTTATTATTGGCTCGGTAATTGACAATTATGCAACTATTGGCGCGCAAGCCAAATCACAAGGTGGTGGCTCTGAGGACGTGTTTGATTATTACAGAAGACAAGCCTCACGTTCACACGAGGATTTCGCAACCATGCTCATTGCCCTATCGGCAGCGGTAATGAAGGCGGATGGCCGTCCGCTGAAAGTGGAATTAGAATATATTAAGTCATTCTTCGCACAGCAGTTCGGACCTCAATACACCAACCAGCACCTTCAGATATTAAAACATTTTTTGGAAGTCCCTCAAATTCCCCTCGATCAGATCTGCCGCGACATTACACTTCGTACCAAAGAAGAAGTAAGGATTCAGTTATTACATTATTTATTTGGTATTGCGAAAGCCGACGGACATGTAGCCACCGAAGAGATCCATCTTTTAAAACGCATTGCCTCGCTGCTGGAAATCCCTTCTTCTGATTTTGAAAGCGTGAAGAACATGTTCTACAGGGATGTGAATTCCGATTACCATGTATTGGGCATTGAACCTAACGCCACCGAAGAAGAAATTAAAAAAGCTTACCGGCAGATGGCTATTCGTTATCACCCGGACAAGGTTATCCATATGGGCGAAGAGTATCAAAA
>CAZMHW010000054.1:7948-12836 GCA_964566105.1 uncultured Akkermansia sp. | reverse complement strand
AAGAATTTAAATTAAATGTTAAATATGATATTAACGAAAACGGTACTATTTGCGAAAGCATCAGCTCCAATATATTTGTGGTAAAAAACGGCACACTTTACACCCCTCCTCTAACAGAAGGCTGTGTTGCGGGTGTCATGCGTAAACAGATCATGAATCTTGCCACAGAAAACAAAATACTCACCTTCGAAAGTCCTGTTACAAGTTATACGCTCATGAATGGTGACGAAGTGTTCCTGAGTAACAGCATCAATGGTATTCGTTGGGTAGGACAATTCAAGGACAAGTTCTATACCAATAAAATGGCCATATTCTTTATGGACAAATTAAATCAACTGGGCCGTTAGACAAATTCCGTCTAACTCAGCGTATCCAGAACCGAACAGAGTTTTCGTGTAAGTTCTTTCCTGCTATATCTGCCAATGGCAGCTTCACTGCGGGTAAGTGTTTTTCCCGTAAAATAAGCCTCGATATTCTTCTTCAATTGTTCCTCGTCCTCAAAACCGCTTATTAACCCGGAATTGGTTTCATGAATTATTTCCGCGAGGTCTCCATCCACAGGACCAATCGCAAGAATTGGGGCTCCGGATGCCATGTACTCAAAAAACTTACCGGTGAGAATTCCCCTGGCATTTTTGGTATTGTTTACAAGAAGTAACAATACCCGCGAACGCTGTTGTTCTTTTATTACCTCATCGTGCGGTAAATATTCAATTTTCTTCACAAATGAATTTAAACCATAAGCTTTGATCCGTTCTTTCACATAGATATCAATCTTGCCCACCAGTTTTATCTCCAACTGCTTCCTGAATTCCGGATTTGCTTTTACGAGTTTACCAAGTACCTTCCAAAGTATCTCCGGGTTCCTGTCTTTCACCAGAGTTCCAATATGTGCGATACTGAATTTTTTATCTTTCTCTTCTCCCTGTTTATTTACATCTGTTTCATCAAACCCATTGCTAATGACTTTAAATTTTCCGGGATCACTTTCACCCGATCTCTCAAGCATCTCCTCAAATTCCCCACTCATCATTTTCCCGACACTCAATACCACATCAGCGTTCTTTAACACACTTAGCTCCTGACGGTGATGTTTATTATCCGCCCATTTACTAAGCATTAATTTTTGGTAAAAATCAATATTGGTCCAGGGATCTCTGAAATCGGCTACCCACTTAAGTTCCTTAAATTTTTTTTTGAGTCCTAACGCGATCAGATGCATACTATGCGGCGGCCCGCTGCTGATCACGTGTTCGATTTTATGCGTGCTGATGTAATCACTTAAATACGTGATACTTGGTTTGATCCAGAATTTACGGGCATCCGGAATAAACAAATTTCCTCTGATCCACACACTGATCTTTTCTGTTAACCCCGCCTTTTTGTTTTCATTCAAAAAAGAGGCGTTTATTTTATCCTCTTTTTTTCTTCCAATAAAACGTTTGTAGATAGTATAAGGTTCCCATATCGGCGTTTTCAGCACAACAACTCCCGGAGGTACGTCTTTTTCCAGGCTGTTGTCAACTACCGGCATTTCCCCGTTTTCAACCGTATAAACAACAGGTTCCCATCCGTAATCGCGCATATACTTCACAAACTTTAACCAGCGTTGAACACCGGCTCCTCCACTCGGAGGCCAATAGTAGGTGAGAATCAGTACTTTCTTCATTCCCTGTAAAACTAATTTTTTTGATGAGATAAAGCAAAATAATTAAATTATATTTACGCTTAAAATAAGCCGGAGTCTTTCATGAAATTGTCTATTGTCATACCTGCATACAACGAAGCCCGAACCATTCATCTTATTTTAAATAAAATAAAGAATGTGATTCTTCTTGAAAATGTAGAAAAAGAAGTTATTATTGTAAACGATTGCTCTAAAGATGATACCGAGCGGGCCATCCTGGAATACAAATCTGCAAATCCCGGGCTAACCATTCAATACGTTAAACATGAGGTTAACAAAGGGAAAGGCGCTGCGCTGCACACCGGCATAAGAGAAGCCAGCGGAGACTATATAATTATTCAGGACGCCGATCTGGAATACGATCCCGAAGAATACAATCTCATGCTCAAACCCATTCTGAATGGCATGGGCGATGTTGTTTACGGAAGTCGCTTTATTGGCAGTCAACCTCACCGAATTCTTTTTTTCTGGCACTCCATCGGCAACAAAGTTCTCACTACTCTGAGCAACATGTTTACCAATCTTAACCTCACCGACATGGAAACCTGTTATAAATTATTCAGATCAGATATTATTAAGGGTATTTCTCTAAAAGAAAATCGTTTTGGTTTTGAACCCGAAGTAACTGCCAAAATTGCACGGATTCCCAAAATACGCATTTACGAGGTGGGTATTTCCTATTACGGTCGCACCTACGAGGAAGGAAAAAAAATTGGCTGGAAGGATGGCTTCAGAGCTATTTATTGCATCCTAAAATACGGTCTTTTCAGAGCCTAACTACTGCGTGAAGGTGTACTCAGAAGTAATGTAAACACCTGCACTGTTGTCCAATAAAATCATTTCCTGGTCACTTACAAGTACCAGACGTTTATTTCTCAGCTCTTTTATTCTATAGGTAAAATCCATCTGCGCCTTGTTAAACGTGCGAAACCTGTTGGAATAGTTGTTTATTGAATTGAGTTTGATGCTAACACGATCCTTGTTTTTGTTGTGTCCTACTTTACCTTCAAAATCCCAGTTCCCGTTGGCACTGATCTTTAAAGAATCCATTACCTGATCGATGGTTACCACACCCTTTTTAGTGAAAGAAATGGCTAATTTACAGTCACCAACAAAACTAGCGGCTTTGCCAATTATATCATAATTATAGTGATCCGACTCCAGTTTATATACCTGAGAAGCGTAAGCTCCCGTAGAATCCTTAACACCTATGGTGATAGAACCTTTAACCAGTTGCCAATTGCCGGCCAACCTTGCTTTTCGGGATAATAAACTCACAGCTGGATCATCCTCCCCCTTTTTGCAGGTAACTGCCCCCAAAGAAACGGTCAAAATAAAAACGTAAAAAATACTTTTTCTCATAGGAGTGGGTTATTGAATAAATGTGTAATCCGTTGACAAGGTCGCGTATTTTCCTTTTGAATCGCTGTAGATCTTACCTGAAGCAGTAAGTACTAATTTTTTATTTCTTAGTTCTGTGATTTTATAGCCAAAATGTACAGCCCCTCTGTTAAAAAAAACATCCCCATTGGTATACCCTTTCTTCACCTTATCTATGAAAAAAAACACTTCTTCTTTTTTCTTGGCCTCCCCTATTCCGGTATTAAAATTCCAGGTACCATTTGCCTCCAGTATGGTGCCACCATAGTTCTCGTTAAATGTAAAACTACCGTCTTTTTTTATGGTCAACCACAAAGTATATTTCCCTATGTAAGTAACAGGATTGTATGAAGTAAAATTTACTTTCACATTCGCCCCGTCAAAAACATAGGACTCATTATACCCCTCCTGTGTGTATGAGGCGCTGCCACCTTGTAACCGCCATTCACCGGTTAAACGGTTTTTCCGGCTACGCAGAGAAACCGAGGGATCGCCTTCTCCCTTTTTACATTCAGAAAAAACAGCTATGCAGAAAATAAAAAATACCAGTCTGGAGATTTTGATCATATCTTTGGGTTTAATTGCACTCTAAAGTATTGAAAACTTTCAAAATAGTCATTAAAAAATAAGTTTTTTTTCTGACCGTCTTTTCATTTCAGCTACTGGATAAGGACATACTTGCTCTTTACATAATAACTCACACTGTCTGCATCCGAAACCTCAATCAATTCTTCTTTCGTTTCAAGCACAAGTTTTTTGTTTCTCAACTCTACAATATTATAAATAAAATAATTCTTTGATTTATTAAACGCGTCTATCCAATAAGAACCACCGCCAATGGCCGAAGCGTTAAAGCTGAGCCGCTCTTTGTTTTTATACTCTCCAACACCTTTTAAAAAATCCCATGTTCCGTTTCCACTTACATTCGAAGAACCAAATAACTGCAGAAAACTAAAACCACCGTCTTTGTTAAACGTAATATTCAGTTTGTATTTACCTTGTTGGTTTGCGCCGGTAACTCTGTTTATTGATGTATACGAATCTCCGGTGAAATTATAGGTTTCGTTATAGTCAGTAAAACCCTCTTTTTTATAAATCAAGGTCAAAGAACCGCTGCTTAAATGCCAATCACCGGTCAACCTGGCTTTGCGCGAACGCAGGCTAAAAATTGGATCATCTTCCCCCTTCTTACAGGAAACAAAACAGATAACCAACATTAGCAGACCGCTTAGTATTTTTTTTCTCATGCTATGGTATAAAAATTAGCCCAGTGTTTTATGGATTTAAATTTCGTTTATCATTGTTCAAAAGTGTATTCACTTGTAAATGTTGCGTAATTACCTTTTGTGTCCGAGTATATACGACCCTTTGAAGTTATTACCAGTTTTTTATTTCTAAGTTCCTGGATGTGGTAAACAAAATTTGCGCTCATTCTGTTAAACAAATGTCCGGAAGTAAATCCTTCATTTACTTTATCTATTGAAAATACCGCATCCACTTTTCCTTTCTGTTTTCCAACACCCTGGTTAAAATTCCATTTACCACTACAATCCAAATGTGCGGATTGATACGTTTCTGAAATTTTAAAAACTCCATTTCTCACTATTTCGAGTTGTAAACGATAGTCTCCGAGTGTGTCATACCCTTTATTTCCCAATCTAACATAGGCAGAGTAGCCACTTTCACTAAAGTTGTAGTTGATGTTATTTGCCGGATCATGATATAACGCCTTTCCACCGGTCAATTTCCATTTGCCTGTTAAACGGGCTTTCCGGGAATTAATTGAAAACAAGGGGTCGTCCTCGCCTTTTTTGCATTCAG
>CAZMHW010000054.1:2213-7938 GCA_964566105.1 uncultured Akkermansia sp. | reverse complement strand
CAGTAAAAAATAAGACAATTGTTAAAAACAAAAAAGCCTTTAAAAAGCTATGTAGCATGTTTGGGTTAAATTGATCGTAAAACAGAGTTTAAAGAAAGGAAAAAAAGCCCATTTCAGCACTCCTGAAGATAAAAACATTGTACAAAACACTCATTTTCAGTTAATTAAAAAATATTGACAAGATTAATTATTTTGGTTACATTTGTTTAATCTTTTAAACGAAAATTATTTAAATTCTCATATTTCTGTTATCCTCTCCTCTTGTATTCGTTTAATTTCAATTTTTTTCAAGAATTAATTAAAAAAATGCAAACGGCCGGAAACTGGTACGGTGAGATTTTAAATACTAAGTTTAAGATAATAATGTTGGCGGGTCATCCCCTTTTTCTTGACAGCATTTAATTAGTAATTAAAAAAGGGAAATAATAAAAAAGTAAAAAAATGGAAAAAGGTACAGTTAAGTTTTTCAACCAAACAAAAGGTTTCGGATTCATTAAAGTTGAAGGATCTGGAAAAGAAGTTTTCGTTCACGTTTCTGGAATTAAAGAAGAAATTCGTGAGAACGACGAAGTTGTTTTTGAAATTCAAGAAGGTAAAAAAGGTTTGAACGCCGTTAACGTAAAGTTAGCTTAATTCATTCGGTTAATTAAATTATTGCGATTTCTAACCCGATTTATATATAAGTTTCGATACAGATCAGTTGAATTATAAATTTGAAAGACCAAAATCACATTCAAAATTTTAATTAACAAAAAAACCCGGCACGCCGGGTTTTTTTTATTGCATAAAATTCTAAAGTATGTTTCTGCATTCAAGTAGCACAAACCTCTTATCTATACTGTCATTATTTCCTTTTCTTTTTGTTCGATGTGCTTATCAACCTTGGCAACATGAGCATCCGTAAGCGTTTGAATCTGAGTCTCGCCACTTTTCGCTTCATCTTCCGGTAAACCGTCTTTTTGAAGTTTTTTAATTTGTTCCATCGCTTCTTTACGTGTGGCACGAATTCCAACCTTGGCATCTTCACCTAAACTTTTTGCCATTTTTGTAAGGTCCCTTCTACGCTCCTCTGTGAGTGGCGGAACCATAATACGAATTAACACGCCATCATTTTGCGGGTTAAGTCCCAGATTAGCCATTTGTATGGCTTTCTCAATGGGAGTAAGCATAGTTTTTTCCCAAGGCTGAATAATCAGCGTGCGGGCATCCTGAGTATTTACACTCGCTGTATTGCTAATTGGCACTTTACTGCCATAATAATCTACCATTACATTCTCCAGCATGGCCGGATTAGCTTTCCCTGCACGCACTTTCTGGAGTTCTACTTCCAAATGCGAAATAGCTCTTTCCATTGATCCTTTTGCTACATCCAAAACAGTTTTTACGTCTGACATAAATTTATTTTATTATATTAATTATTATTTATTACACCTTTTCTTTTACGGCAAACAACTCTAATAGTTTGGATACCACAAAATCGATTTCCTCTTTTGTGGTGTATTTACTGAAACTAAATCTCACCGAAGGACGTTCCATATCAATACCCAATCCTCTTAATACATGACTGCCCTGATTGCTTCCGCTGCTACAAGCACTGCCGCCGCTGGCCGCTATGCCCAATATATCCAGATTAAACAGTAACATTTCAGCATCCGGATGTTTCGGAAACCGACAGTTCAGTACCGTATACAAAGATTTATCATGAGAGGTTTCACCGTTATATTCAATACCCGTAATTTCACTTAGGAGCGTCTCGCGCATATAATCCTTCAACCCTTGAATGTGAGCTTGATGCTGTTCCATTTCATTGAAACAAATTTCAAGGGCTTTTGCAAGGCCAACTATACCGGCCACATTTTCTGTTCCTCCGCGCATGTTTCTCTCCTGCGCACCGCCATGAATAAAAGGGGAAATTTTATGCGTGTGATTGATGTATAAAAATCCAACACCTTTTGGGCCATGAAATTTGTGTGCAGCACAAGTCACAAAATGAACTTTAATATCACGCAAATCCATTCTGTAATGACCCATTGTTTGCACAGTATCACTATGAAAAATCGCATTGTATTTTTCACACAGTTCACCTACTTCTTTTAACGGAAGTAAGGTTCCTATTTCATTGTTGGCGTGCATTAAAGAGACAAGACTTCTGGAATTGTTTTTTAATAATTCCTCCAGGTGCGCCAGATCTACATTTCCTTTGGCGTCAATTTTCACCCAACTAGCCTTAATCTTACCCGCTTTTTCGAGAACACTGATTGTATGCTCCACTGCATGATGTTCAATTGGACTTGAGATAACATGTTTAAGGCCGTAAGTATCAATACTCTGGCAAATAGCCATATTATCCGCTTCGGTACCACCTGAAGTAAAAAATATTTCAGCAGGTGTTACATTTAGCAATTTAGCCACTGTCTTTCTGGCATTTTCAATAGAAGCGCGCGTTTTTCTTCCAAAAGAATGGATCGAAGAAGGGTTTCCGAAATCTTCGGTTAATAGAGGCATCATAGCCTTTAGTACCTCTCCGTCTAAACGGGTAGTAGCTGCGTTATCCAGATATACTTTCATTCAATAAGTTTGTTAAAGGTCCTGAGAGGCCTTATTTAAACCGTAAATTTAACTAAATCCTTTTTAACAAAAAAGCGGGGATTTACCCCGCTTTCCGCATTTTTTTTTAAAGAATTTAATGATGATGGAATTATCTATTGTTTCACAACTTTGATAGTTTTGGTATGACCTGAGTATTTTAACTGAATAAAATAAACACCCTTAGCCTGCTCATTCAAAGTTATCGCATTTTTTCCTTCAATCAACTCTTGTTTGAGAACTGTCTGGCCTAAAGAGTTCATCACAGTCGCAGTCATGGCAATACCTGTTTCAATCGTAAATTCCCCTGTGTTGGGATTAGGGTATAGCTGCAATTGCCAGTTATTAGTAGTCGAATTATTGATTCCGAGACAAGCATCCACATTTTGTGAAAGTACTGTTGAGTTCGAACAATTATTTGCATCCGTTCCGGTAACCGTATAAACAGTAGGAACAGTTGGAGAAACCACAATAACGGCTCCTGTCTGTGAAGTACTCCACACATAAGACAAAGCGCCTGTTGTGGTAAGTGTAGCAGTTTCACCCACACAAATAAACGAAGGAGCCGATGAAACAGCGGCAATAACAGGTAACGGATTAACCGACACAGACACCACTGCAACGTCACTGCAGGTACCACTTGAACCGGTTACAGTGTAGGTAGTGTTTGTAGATGGATTCGACGTAAATGTATTTGAAACCGTACCGGTATTCCAGGTATAAGTACTGGCTCCGTTTGCGGTTAAACTCGCTGTATTTCCACTACAAATGGTTGTATTACCGCTAATGGTAACTGTGAGAATATTTACCACACTCACGGTAGCAACCGCAGCCTGCGAAGATACACAGCCCAAGGAACTGGTTCCGGTCACAGAATAATTGGTCGTTACAGTTGGGCAAACTATGCTGTTTCCACTTGAGAAAGTATATGATACCGCACCGCCTGGTGTAAGCGTGAAACAATTACCCGGACAGATGGCTCCGCTTATTGCGGTAATAGTCGGTAATGAATTCACGGCCATGGAAAACACCGCCAGGTTCGAACAATTATTAAGATCCGTACCCTGAACACTGTAATTTGTAGGTGATAACGGCGATACGATCAGGAATGGATTGGTAGAAGTTCCCCAATTGTAAGAGTTTGCACCACTCGCCGTTAAGGTAGCTGTTTCACCTTCGCAGATAACGGTTGGTCCTGCAATTGATACCGGAGGCAAAGGATTAACCGTTACTGTCATAAAAGAAGGATTAGAAGAAACACAACCAACCGGACTTGTTCCAAAAACGGAATAAGTAGTGGTTGCCGATGGACTCAGGGTTGTTGATCCATTCGCGGCAACTGTTCCTGTTGACGAAACATAACTATACGTTGATGCTCCTGAAACAGTAGTTGTGAATGCACTTCCAAAACAAACTACGCCGCTGGTAGAACTTATAACCGGTAATGCGATAATGTTAACCGTTGCAAATGCCGTGTTAGAAGTAGTACAACCAAGCGAGTTGGTTCCTGTTACAGAATAAGTGGTGTTAACAAGAGGACTCACCGTAGTACTGTTACCAGGTTGAATGTTATAAGTAGCACCGGTTCCCGCACCTGTGGGAACTATTGTAAATGTTTTACCAAGACAAATTGTACCACTGTTAACCGATACAGAAGGCAAGGCATATACAGTAACGTTTGCTGTGGCAGGTAATGCAGATACACAACCTACACTGGTTGTTCCTGAAACAGTGTAACTCGAACTAACCGAAGGTGAAACAACATTCGTACCTGTTTGATAAGAGTATGTTCCACCCACACCTGCACCACTTGGATTCATGGTAAAGCTTTGTCCGTTACAAATGGTTCCACTGTTTACAGTGATAGTTGGCAACGCATAAACAAAAACAGTTGCGGTTGCGGAAGATGCCGAAACGCAGCCCGCAGAAGACGTACCCGCAACAGTGTAGTTAGTATTCACGGTTGGAGAAACAATATTAGAACCTCCCTGGAAGGTATATGATCCTCCTGTACCTGCTCCGCTTGGGGTCATTGTAAAGCTGGTACCTGAGCAAATAGATCCGCTGTTCACACTGATAACAGGCAAGGCAAACACAACAACGTTAGCTGTAGCCGCACCTGCAGAAACACATCCTGCAGAAGTTGTACCTGTAACAGTATAATTGGTAGTGCTGGCGGGAGAAACAACATTCGAACCTCCCTGATAGGTGTAAGATCCTCCTATACCCGCGCCGCTTGGTGTCATGGTAAAATTCTGGCCCGCGCAGATACTTCCGCTATTTACGCTAATAACCGGTAACGCGTTTACAGTGATGTTAGAAGTAGCGGTATTCGCAGAAACACAACCGTTACCGTCAGTACCCACAAGAGTATAGAAGGTGTTCGTAGAAGGTGAAACAATTAATGACCCTCCGGAAACCGTGGATGTTACGACTCCGGTTGGAATCATTGTAAATGAAGATCCTGCGCAAATGGAGCCACTGTTCACGCCTATTGTAGGTAGCGCGTTAACTGTAACAACAGAGGTTGCCGTATTGGAAGACAAACAGCCAAGGGCACTGGTACCTACAACTGTATAATTGGAAGTTGATGAGGGCGAAACTACCAATGAACCGCCCTGAACGGTATACGTAGATGCTCCGGAAGGGACAATGGTGAACGAACTACCTGAACAAATAGGACCGCTGTTTGATGAAACTGTTGGCAATACGTTAACCGTTACATTTGCTGTGCTTAAAGTTCCTGTACCACAAATATTAACACCCGCAACACCGTATGTATAGGTACCAGCGGCTGCACCGGCAAGGTCAGCAGTTATGATGTTGGAATTGGCACCTGAAAGTATGGAACCTCCGGAAGGAAGTGTCCATGCATACGCCGTCGCGTTTGAAACAGCACTGATACTATAATTGATTACAGTGGAAGCGGAAAAACAAATAGCGTTGGTTGAAGATGTAATAGAGCCCGGCGTAATCGGTTTGGTACATACCTCCAACAACTGAGTATAAGTAGGCAGGTTGCCACTTGCCGTGGTAAAGTCCATTTTTTTGGTATATGTGCCGCTAGCAACAACGTATTCAAACAAAGCACCGAGTGAATTTGCACCTCCGGCATTTGTAACACCATAAAGATTACCGT
>CAZMHW010000054.1:0-2203 GCA_964566105.1 uncultured Akkermansia sp. | reverse complement strand
ACCCAGGGGCTGTGAACCCGAAGAAGCCACCATATCAAATTTTTTAGTATAGGTATTCGTTGCCGCGTTGTATTCAAAAATCACACCCAGGTCGTTTGCGCCACCAGTCTTTGTCATACCGTAAAGCACACCCGCTGTAGCCGAACTCACCATTGAGCCAAAAGGTAAACTACCCTGTGCTGCACCTGTTGTGCCGGTAAAATCAATTTTCTTTGTATAGGTATTGGTTGTCGGATCATACTCAAAAATAGCTCCGAGACTGTTTGCTCCACCAAGAGAAGTCATCCCGTATAATTTACCTGAATACTCCACCAGAGAGCCATAAGCACTGTATCCGTTGGCCGCAAGCATATCTATCTTCTTAGTGTAGGTATTTGTAGAAGGATCAAATTCGAAAACAACGCCTAATCCATTTGCTCCCCCTTGTTTGGTCAATCCATATAATTTTCCGTTACCGCTAAACTGAACAACTGAGCCATAAGGGACTCCACCCGGATTAAGTCCGGCGTTACCGGTAAAATCAACACGCTTCGTATACGTATTAGCAGTGGCGTCATATTCAAAAAGCGTTCCTAACGCTCCGGTTCCACCGGCAGAGGTAAGACCGTAAAGTTTTCCATTACTTGCCTGGTATAAAGATCCAAAAGGAGTGCTTCCATTAGTGGAAGACAGGTCAATTTTTTTGGTATAGGTAAAAGTTGTTTTGTCGTATTCAAAAATAGCACCTACGTTATTTGTGCCTCCCACAGAAGCCAAACCATACAGCTTACCATTGCTTGCCTGAATCAGACCACCATTAGGTGTTCCACCGTTGGAATAATTAAGATCTATCTTTTTTACATACGCAGCGTTGCTGATGTTGTATTGAAAAATCACTCCGGAACTGCCATTCCCTCCAAGAGAAGTCATACCGTAAATCTTTCCTGTGGACACTTGAATAAGTGATCCGAATGGTGCACCACCGATAGCCGCTGTGCTGGCAAGGTCAAATTTCTTGGTGTACGTAGGTCCGGTTAAATCGTATTCAAAAATTGCCCCTGCATTACTACTGCCACCAAGACGGGTCATTCCATAGAGTTTCCCGTTTGTAGCCACCATTAACTCACCTGTTGGATTAGCGCCGGCACCAACACCACCGGTCAGGTCAGTCAACTTTGTGTAAGTGTTTGTTGTATAATCGTACTCAAAAATTACCCCTCCCTGAGGAGTACTTGTTCCTCCCACAACTGTCATACCATACAACTTGCTTCCCGATAATACCAGTGAGCCCTGAGGATTTGAACCTGTTGCTGCGATAAGATCAATTTTCTTAGTATAAACATCGGTCACATAATCGTACTCAAAAATTACACCTACACCGTTTGTTCCTCCTAAATTGGAAAGACCGTATAATTTCCCATTGGCCTTTGTTAACTGCCCGAAAGGATTACTGCCGGGAGCAGCTCCGGTATTACCGGTTAAATCAACCTTTTTTGTATAGGTATTCGTGGTATAATCGTATTCAAATAAAACGCCTACATTGCTTGCCCCTCCTAAACGGGTTACACCATACAGCTTACCACTCGCCGGAGCCGATTCTATAAGTGTTCCATAAGGCTCCCTGCCAATTGCCGCGCCTGTAGTCCCTGTGAAATCAACTTTCTTGGTATAGGTATTTGTTGTGATATCGTATTCAAACAGAACGCCAAAACCATTAGCACCACCCAACTGGGTCATACCATAAAGTTTACCGTTGGAGGCCTGCATAAGCGACCCTTTTGGATTAGCACCATTGGAACTTACCAAATCTATCTTTCTGGTGTATACACTGGTTGCCGTATCGTACTCAAAAATAACACCCACATTATTAGCACCTCCGGTATTGGTCATACCATAAAGTTTTCCGTTGGAGGCTTCCAGAAGCTTAGCGTATTGAGGTCCTCCACCAGGACTTCCGGCCAGATTGTAAAGAGTTGAAATCCCGGTGCTGCCGGTCGGCATCCCGTAAATTGTACCAAATCCGTCACCACCACCTGCATTTAACCCCCAAATCTCAGATTGGGCTTGTGTTCGGGTATTAATGTTAAAAACGATTGACAGTACAAATGCTGCATATATTTTCTTCATAGTTCTTGGATAAATATTGTAATAAAATTAAATCAATTTTTTGGATTACACAAGGGGCAAAGGCCAGTTATTTAGTGAAGTATACGCTGTAGTTATT
>CAZMHW010000053.1:0-12842 GCA_964566105.1 uncultured Akkermansia sp. | reverse complement strand
CCGTTGGCTGGGGCATGGACGACGAGGCTTTGCGCGTGGTCGGCTTGATTCCCAAATTCAAAAGTCCTGCTAAAATAAAAGGTGAAGCTGTAAAAGTGTATTACCAGCTCCCTATCCGGTTTAAATACAGATAATCCCCCCCTCTTTAAATGAAAAGGCCGGTATATTACCGGCCTTTTTTTGTGTTTGAATAAATTTTATTCTACTGTTTTTCAAAGAGTTATTGTTTTCTAAACTATAAAATTGAATTATGCATAAGTTTCTTATGTATCTTTGTCTTATGTAATCACTTATACTATCATGATCTACTCCTCCGAATTAATAAAAGGCACGCTTAAAACCATTGTTTTAAAACTGCTCGCCGACAATAAAAAAATGTATGGCTACGAGATCACTCAAAAGGTAAAGGAACTTACCCACGAAAAGATCCAGATTACCGAAGGTGCTCTTTATCCCACGCTTCATTCCCTTGAAGACGACGGTTTGGTAACTACCGAAACCGAATACATCGGGAAACGGGTGCGCAAATACTACAGCTTAAGTCCTGCCGGTAAAACAAAAACCAAAGAAAAGGTAAGCGAACTAGCCGACTTTATGAATACCATGAAATTTTTGTTGGATATAAAAACCAAAACGGCATAATGCTAAATTTCAATTATACAAAAGCCTTACTCCTTTTGCTTATTTTGTTTTTATTGAACAATTATGCCTTTCCATGCAGCGCTTACAAAATAACGCTGAACGGAAAAACCATGGTAGGCAATAACGAAGACAGTTGGCGCTTAACGTCGCAAATATGGTTTGAACCCCGCACTCCCGGTAATTATGCAGTGGCCCATGTAGGCTATTCAGATAAAACCCATTCGGATGGCGCCATAAACGAATATGGACTGGTTTGGGACGGATTTACTGCCGCCTCGCGGCCTATAAAAGACCAAAGTCATAAGAAAAAAATGTTCGATTATTCGATGCCTGATTTATTGATACGCACCTGTAAGACAGTGGACGAGGTATATTCCCGACTCAAAGAATACAACCTGAGTTTACTTAACGGCAACACGATCTTCGACGGCGGCATGCTTTTTTTTGCGGATAAATCAGGAAAATACCTGATCGTAGAAGCCGACACCTTGATCATGGGGAACGATCCGAACTTTGTTCTGGCTAATTTCTGTGTCTCGCAAACTAAAGACCTTAGCAGTATCAAAATACCCCGCTACACAAAAGGAGTCACTTTCCTGCGTAATAAAGTCACGCGTACAGATCTTGATTTTTGCAGGTGTTTATCCGATACCATGCACGTGTGCCGGGAAAAAATAGGAGATGGCACCTTATACACCAGCATTTATGACCTTGAGGCGGGCCTGCTTCATCTTTATTTCTACCACGATTATAAACACGTTGTAAGTTTTAACCTGGAAGAAGAATTCAAAAAAGGAAATCATAAATTAAACATGGCCTCACTTTTTCCTCCCAATAAAGAATACCAAAAACTCGAAAATTATTACACCCCGCAAAACAACAGTTTCCTTAATACAGGTTTGCTCCTTTGCCTGATACTTTTCCTGTTATCCTCTTTGCCCTTACTGGTATCCTTCATTAGGGGAAGGAAAAAAACCGCTGAAAAAATCAACGGTCTTTCCGGCATGAAGCTCCTTCTCTTTTTTACCAACCTGATCTCAGCATACTATTTATTTGCTCTGGAAAAAAATCAGTTTTTGTTCTATTTCGCAGAACCCTACAAAAACATGCCCTTTAATGCGCTCAGGCTAACAGCCTTTGTCCCCTTACTTCTGACACTTGTGCTTGTATACCTGTCGTTTACCCTTGTAAAATTTTTCCGAAAATCAGACGTGAAGTTATTTCCAAAATATCTATTCACCTTGAACAGCGTACTTATCCTTTTTGTACTTGCACTTTGTACTTATTGGGGACTGATTATTCCATAGTTATATATGTATCAACTCAGCGATAAACAAATAGATTACATTCTCAACGACATCAGTGCACGTGGCGTAGAGATGGAGAGCCTGCAGCATAACCTCCTCGATCATATCTGTTGTATCATTGAACAAAACCTCGAAGCAAACGGAGACTTCGAGAGCTTCTATCAAAAAACCATCAAAACATTTTACAAAGATGCTTTATGGGAGATTGAAGAAGAAACCCTTCTCCTCTTAACCTTTAAAAATTATTACGTTATGAAAAAAATAATGTTGTGGAGCGGTACCCTTTCGGTTATCACCCTTACTACAGGTATCTGGTTCAAATACATGCATTGGCCGGGTGCAACGCTTTTTGTACTTACGGGCATCCTTACGGGAAGTCTCATTTTTCTACCTTTAATCTTTACATTAAAAGCCAAAGAAAAACAAAAAACAAAAGATAAGCTAGTCCTTGCAACAGGCGCCATCGGAATCATCCTTGTTTGCCTCTCCTTTCTTTTCAGAGTGATGCATTGGGGACATTCCATTAATCTGCTGTATATTTCCGCTGCTCTTGTTTTGTTGCTCTTTCTGCCTTTGTATTTTTTCTCCGGGATAAAACAACCAGAAACAAAACTGAACACCATCACCACATCCATGTTAGTGATCCTGGTGTATGGACTGCTCTTTATGATGATACGAACGCCACAATCAGCACTTCATGAAGAGATAAAGGCCCTACAGGAACATGGTATTACATCCGAAATTTTAATGAATGAACGTCGCTTAACCGCTAATTGTCTGGATTCAATGCCTCTCACGCTTAGAGAGTTGAATGCACAGTTGCTTAAACTTTGTGAGGAGAGCCAAACTTATCTTTTCTGGCGGGACACTGACATGGACACAACTTCAGACTCATACGAATGGAAGTTTGATCACACTAGAAAACTTCTTTCAGATCCAATTGATTGGGATGAAACCATCGGGAACAAAATAAATAAGCTCAAGGATCTGGCTACAAAATACAATCAGGAACTTTCTAAGATCGGAAGTAAAAAACTAAGCCGTATCAGGATCTCCTCGACCATTCTTGAAAATAATGAAAGCGGAGCTTACACGTTCTCGGCAGCGAATGTGTTTAATCAATTGAACCAGATTCAAATGTTTGTCCTTCAAAACACACGAACCATGGTGAGTTTTAGATTGCATAAAAAAAGCTGAATGGAGAGAATCCATTCAGCTTTTTAATATCAAAATCTGCTATCCCAACAGCTGTTTCACCAAAGCCGAAACAATTTTATTATCCGCTTTACCGGCAAAAGCCTTGGATGCCGCTCCCATTACTTTACCCATATCACCTGGACCAGCCGCTCCAACAGAAGCAATAATTTTAACCAGTTCCGCTTTAATTTCATCTTCACCCATTTGTTTCGGAAGATACTCTTCCATCACTTGTGCCTGAAAAAGCTCTTCCTGCTCGAGATCCGGACGGTTTTGTGTTTTATAAATATCAGCAGACTCCTTGCGCTTTTTTACTTCCTTTTGAATTGCTTTCGTGGCGCTTTCTTCTGTTAATCCCTCCGCTGAAGTTTTAAGCAATAACACCACTGACTTAATGCCACGCAGAGCCTCCAATCGTTTCGCGTCTTTCGCAAGCATGGCTGTTTTAATTTCGCCGTTTATTTTTTCTTCTATGTTCATTTTACGTTCTGTTTAGGTTTACAAAATTAAAAAAGCCACCCGAATTGGAGTGGCTTTCTTTAAAATATTATTAATTATTGGCTTACGGTTATTTTGCCCGATTTTAGTGTTTTGTTGTTTCCTGAAGTGATTACGTAGAGATAAAGCCCTTTGTTATAAGAGGAAACATCCAGCTTTACTTTACCATCGTTCAGATTTTGTTTTTCAATGAGTTTACCGGTGATGTCAAAAATAGATACCTGTGCAGCTTCAACACTGTTAGTTACGAAATTAACCTGCGACACCGAAGGATTAGGATACACGTCAAATACAGGTGCATTCACCATATTTTCTGCAATTCCTACTGTCACTGTCTGAGGGCTCTTTAAACGTGTTACCATGGTTTGAGTGGTAGTGGAGGCGAAAAAACCCCCGATTACAGCTGTAGAAGAAGAGATAGAGAATAATGGTGCTCTAACCGTAGGGCTGTAATAATTGTAATTTACCTGAGTTACTGTTGCGTTTGCCAGTGATGTAGTAATATAGAGTGTCTGACTGGTTACCACCCTTACAGCGTCATTGTAGCTTACTGAACCGGGTAAGTTAATTGTGCCCGTACCATCGGCCACAGTGGTACTTGAACCGCTAAAGGTACCGGTAGCTGCCAGTGCAGGGATCACAAGACTTCCGGTAATTGGGCTGGAAGAGCTCGTATTTAAGCTCATTGGATAAGAAGCATACACTGCCGGATTCGTATAGGTAAGCCCTCCGGTAATAGCTCCAACCGCGATGTTACCACCATAATACAGTAAAGAACCGGAACTGGAAGCAAGATACGCGATATCGTTATTGGCAGAGGCTAAAGCCAATGGCGCCGACGGGTAAGTACTTGTGTTCACCGCCTGCACAGTATAACTTCTTAATAATGTACTGAATGTGGTGACACCTGAAAAATTCCACAGAGCATTGGCTCCGGAAGCTCCCGGATTGGTTGTAACCGAATCACAATGGTAAAGTTCAAATTTATCGCCGGCTGCCGGGGCGTTATTTGTTTGAGTTAACTGAGCCTGCAGGGCTGCGCCCGAACATAAAATTAAAAATGCGGAGTAGATTTTCTTCATTTGGATAAAATTAATTATTTACTCAAAAATATGAAAAAATCCCGGAGTTCCGACAGTTATTCGACGGAATGGGTTGATTCTAAGTTATTTTAACAAAAGAGAACTATCACCATAACTCAAAAATCTGAAATTATGGCTTAAAGCATAGTGATAAATATCTTTCCATTTATTCCCCACAATTGCCGCAACCAACAACAACAGTGTGCTTTTAGGCTGATGAAAATTGGTGATAATTCCGTCCGCTACTTTTAATTGGTAAGGTGGCGCAATAAGTATCTGCGTATGGCAGACAAGCGCTTTCATGTTTCGTTTTTTCATCCAGTTTAAAAGAGCTCTCAAACTTTCTGTGAGAGGAATTGTTTTTGCCTCAAGATCATACACCTCCCATTGTTTTATTTCTATGTCCTCAGGACTCAAATCCGCATCATAAAAAACTTTTAACCCCATCCAGTATAAACTTTCCAAGGTTCTCAAAGATGTGGTGCCTACAGCAATCACTTTCCTGTTTTGTTTTCCCGCTAATTGATCAATAGTTTCATAAGACACGTCCAGCCATTCCGCGTGCATATCGTGACCTTGCATGGTTTCAGATTTTACAGGCTTAAAAGTCCCCGCACCCACATGCAATGTTACGAACAAAGACGAAACGGAATTTCCTTCCAGAGCTTTAAGCACCGCCGGTGTAAAATGCAATCCTGCGGTAGGAGCAGCAACTGAGCCGGCGTTTTTGGCGTAGACGGTTTGATATCGTTCCTGATCAATTTGCTCACTCTCTCGTTTTAAATAAGGGGGAATAGGAATATTTCCCAGGCCTTCGAGTACTTCCGAAAAAGTCAGGTGTTCAGGTTTCCAGGAAAACTGGACATGCACAAACTGCTCCTGTTTTTCCAGGATTTTTGCCTTTAGAATAAGGTCTCCGGCACTGAGCTGCAATTCCTCTTCTTTCCAACGTTTCAAATTTCCCACCAGGCAATTCCAGTTAATGGTTTTTTGAGTTGCCATCGCCCCCGACAATTCCACACGCATAGAGTCCGGTTCCAGGCAAAAGATCTCAATGGCTTGTCCCTTGGAATTCAAAAAATTTAAACGGGCCCTTACCACCCGGGTAGTGTTAAACACCAAAACACTTTCTTTTTCAAGAAAATCGGGAAGTTTATTAAAAAGACTTTCACTTATTTCCCCTGCCCGAAATACCAGTAACCTGGAGGCATCCCGTTGCTCCAGGGGATACGCCGCAATCTTTTCTTGTGGGAGGTCGTAGGTGAATTCCTCTATGGAAATATCAGAAGGATGTTGCAACGGAAAAGTATTAGTGAATATTCATTAAACGCATCACCTTCTCAATGTCTTCCGGTGTATCCACACAATGACTATCAAATGTGGTTTCAGCGCAGGTAATTCTGTAGCCGTTCTCCAGCCACCTCAACTGTTCCAGCGATTCGGCTTTTTCAAGGGAAGAGGGTTGTAAAAGAGTGATCTCTTTGAGAATATCCACCCGGTAGGCATACATCCCAACATGACGGTAATAGTCAAAATGCAAATGCCATTCCTTTTCATCCACATTTTTAATGGCTGGAATCACATTCCTGCTGAAATACAAGGCTTCTTTACGGGTATTGAGCACAATTTTGACTTCTCCTTTGTCAAAAAGAACCGCGTGATCCTTGCAATGGATCATTTGTGTAGCGATCTCGACTTTACCATCACACACCGCCGCCAGTGAATCAATTTGCTGAGGATCAAGAAAGGGTTCATCCCCCTGCACATTCACCACATAATCGTAGGTTTTACCATGGCGTTGATAGGCTTCGTAACAACGATCCGTTCCACTCGGATGCTCCGGCCTGGTAATTACAACAGCCGCGCCAAATTCTTTGGCATGTTTTGCAATGCGTTCATCGTCGGTGGCAATAACCACCTCGTTCAGTAAAGTGGACTTAACTGTTTGTTCGTAAACCCTTTGAAGCATAGATTTACCCTTGATCTCCGCGAGGGGTTTTCCGGGAAAGCGCGTCGATGCGTAGCGCGCCGGTATAATTCCAAGAATGGACATGTGATAAAAAAGTTTAAATCCAAAAATAACTAAAAACTATTATTTATTTTTATTGTTTTTTAGTTTGTGAAACACATCTTTTCCGCGATATCTTTCCTGTTGGTGTTCATTGTTTTATCCTTCAGAGACAAAACCGACATAAAACCTGCGAAAATTTTACACCAGATGTATGACTCGATCAAAACGATCAAAACGCTGCGTCAAAAAGTATACGCGCTTGAACGGGTTGATTCTAAATTCAACACATCCAATTCTGAAATAAAGGTGCAGACGCAACCCCGTAAGATCTATTTTAACAACCGCATCAAAAAAATTCAGATTCTTTACGATTCCGAAATTTCTACACACAAAGCTTATGTAAAGGCTCACGTATTTCCATATCTTACTTTATCACTCGACCCTGCAGGTAACATCATGCGTAAGAACCAGCATTACACTATTCATGAGCTGGGTTACGATTTTATCGGTAAATCGGTAGCTCTAACGTTAAATAAGGATAAGGACGGCATGAATAATTTTACCTACCACGGTAAAGTTATGAAAAACGGTTACAACTGCTATTTTCTGGAATACGAAAATAAAAATTACACTTACACAAATTATACAGTTGGTGAAAGAGAAACAGCAAGCCTCATTGCTTATAAATTATGTGTGAACGATTATTTGCTCCGTCACAGAAATGACCTTTTGAACGACTTCGGGTTTTTAAAAAAAGGGACCGTTTTACAGGTACCCACCCTGTATTGCAAAAAAGCGGTTTTATATATTGACGACAAACTTCTTTTACCGGTGTCTTTAAGCCTTTACGACGATATTGGGTTATTTGAAAGTTACGAGTACACTAACATCGAAATAAACAAACCCTTCCATCCGGATGAGTTTAAAAAAGATTACAAGGACTATGATTTCTAGACAACTTAGTAGATGACCTTTGAATCTTGAACCTAAAGCTCCTTCATCAACACCTTATAAAGTTCAATCATTCCTTCTACATCTTTTTTGTGCACTTTTTCATCCGGTGTATGAACATTCTCCTCCGCAGCACCTATAAAACACCAATCCCAGGGATAAGCTGCCATTTGCAGTTCCTTTGCATCGCTACCCCCGCTCCCTTCTATTTCGAGTTGAAAGGCGCATTTATTTTTTTTCGCGATCTCTATAATTTTGTTCACGTAACTCCTGCGCGGAATTAAACTGTCGCGCATGCTAATTACAGGGCCTTTTGCGTAATGCACACCGTCCGAAATCCAGGAAATATCAGAGATCAGCCCCTGCATAACCTTATGCTTTTCGTAAAGATACTTTTGCAGGTAAGACACGCTTCCTCCTCCATGCTCTTCCCACGAACTAAAAACGATTGCGCCGTTCTTAAGCGTTTCCGCTACTTTTAAGGCGTTGTAAATTCCCAAACGGTTATCCATATAACAACACTGGATGTAATTGGTATCTTCGCGCCAATCGGCTTTAAATACTAATTCTGTCCCTCTTTCAAATTCCCTTTTGCCCTTGTATTCCAGTTTATTGTAATTGTGTTTTTTATCGTGAACAACATGTAATTCAACCTCCTGCTTTCCCTTACTGTCCGTGCCCACAAGTTTAAAACCGGTCTGTGTCACCGGTCCACCAATTTTAACAAGCTGTTTCCCATAACGCACAGTAAAGCCAATACTGTCCATGTGCGCAAAAATGGCCGTGCGGGGTTTTCCAAAAACAAGGATAAGATTATCCTGGAATTCTTTTCCATGAATCACCTTGGGTTGATGTTTCCAGTTCCCCGCATTTTCTTTGACATACTTGAGAATAAACTCTTTCATACTGAGTTCATTACCGCTAGGTGCGTGTATCTGGCACATGTCTTTCAGCAATTGATACGGACTGGCTTTACTTACTTTTGTCATTTTCTTTATGTTAATTGGTTCGTTTTTATCCGCTCACACCAAATTTAAAAATTCCAGTTTGGTGGTGTACAGTTCTTTAAATTTTTCTTCAAGCTTTTCGGAGTGTTGTTTTTTAACCTGAAAAACAATAGCGTTTTTTTCATCGTAGGAATTGGAGATCATCTTTGTTTCAAATTCTTTGAGGATTCTCATCACCGGACTCATCGCATCAAAATCAAATTCTATCCTGTATTCAAAGAGAATAAACTGTTCTTCTATCTCCGAATGATTCAGGGCTTCTTCGGCTGCAATTTTGTAGGCATTTATCAGACCGTTTACGCCCAACAAAGTCCCTCCAAAATAACGCACCACCACTACCAACACATTCGTCAGGTCCTTTGCCAGAATTTGCGACAGTATTGGCTTTCCTGCACTGTTTGAAGGCTCACCGTCATCATTGGCTCTGAAAGCTGCTTTGTCAGCACCTAAACGCCAGGCATAACAATGGTGTGTGGCGGAAGGGTGTTCCTTCTTCACGCTCAAAAGACAGGCCTTCACCTCCAATTCAGATTTTACGGGAAAAGCATAGGCCAGGAATTTAGAACCCCTGTCCCTTAAAATACCTTCTGCAGGCTGCTTTATAGTAAAATACGAATCGGAGAAAAGCATTTCATTTCTTATTCGTAAATTTAAACCTAATTGTGTAGAAATCTAAAATTTAATTAATTTCAATTCATGGTTCGTTTTTTTTGGCTTCTGGTACCCATTTTTCTTGTTTGTGCGCTACATACACAGGCACAGCACATCTATTACAAAAATCCGGACATTCAAACGATCATGCAGTTCAACGATTCTGCCAGGAGGGTTATCAATCTCGACAGTAACAGTCTGCTGAAAAAACAATTTAACTACATCCTTAAATTTTACCCAAAAATGCTGGTAAAGAACATTGTAGTTAAATACAACACCTCCTCAACCGTTGTAAAGACCAAACCAAAATTCTCTTCTATTTTTAAAATGCCCGCCCAACGGGTGTATGTGGTAAGTTTTAGTAAACGGACAAAGACTACGCTGGACAGTGTATTGCTCGATAATTTAAGTTTTAATTCTCAGCTCGGACTCATTGCCAATCAGGTAAGTCAGATAGACGACATGAGCACCGGAGGTTTTTTTAATTTTATTGGCTGGTATTTTAAACAGCTTACTCACAAAGGAAAACAATCCATTCTGAACGACTCAGAAGAAGAAACTGTAGAAGTAGGTCTGGGTTATCAACTCCTGTCTTATAACCGTGAGTGTAAAGAAAAACTAAAAATAGATAACTGGACCACTATTAAAGGTTATACCAACTACACCAAACATTACCGGAACCGCGAAATGAAACCCCAGATCATTCTGAACCTCATCAACGATATGCCCGTATACGTAAGTAAGACTTACAAATAATTTCTTTTTAAGACTTGCACATTTTCTCAGTGACTTTTGTGTTTTACTCTACTTTGCGTCCTTTGTGGTTATAATTCTCTTAATAAATTAAAGTTTGGGATACCCCTCCAGCAAAAAAGGACCAGAATAAACCGGTCCTTTTCTAATTTAAGTAAGCTTGCGCATTAACGCAGGTACAACATTTCCCTGTATTTTGGCAATGGCCAGGTAGCATCGTCGATAATGAATTCCAATTTGTCCACTTCGTAACGAATGGTTTCGAAATAAGGTTTTACTTTATCGCAATACGCGTGTGCTTGTTTTTTAGCAGAATCAAGATTATTTGCTTTTTTACGTTCTTCACGCATAGCTTCAGCGGCTTTAATGATGGTAGTTACACGTTCACTGATCTCTTTCGCCAATTCGATTTGTGTATCCGCTGCCTTTTTAAAATCAGCGGCGCTCAGCACACTTTTTAAACCATTGATATTATCCACCAGTACTTTCTGGTAACTGATCGCTGCCGGCACAATCTGGTTATTTACCATGTCGGCGATGATACGCGATTCGATCTGGATTTTTTTAGTGTAGGTTTCCAAATAAATTTCATAGCGCGATTCCTGTTCACGGTGATTTAAAATTCCAAGGTTCTCAAACAAGTGCATTGTTTTTTTACTGATAAAGGATTCCAATGCTCCCGGAGTAGTCGGAACGTTTGATAAACCACGCTTCTTAGCTTCCGCTTTCCACTCATCCCCGTAACCATTACCTTCAAAACGAATTTTTTTCGATTCAATAATGTAACGTTTTAACACCTGAAAAATAGCGTCGTCTTTTTCCATTTTTTTGGAATTCATCAGGCCGTCCACATCGTTTTTAAACGCAATGAGTTGTTCTGCCATAATAGAATTCAGAACAGTCATGGCTCCTGCACAGTTGGCAGATGAACCTACCGCACGGAATTCGAATTTATTTCCTGTAAACGCAAACGGAGATGTTCTATTTCTGTCGGTGTTATCCAGCAATATATCAGGAATTTTTCCAATACTTAACTTAAGCGCTGTTTTTTCTTCCGGACTTAATTTTTTATCACCTACACTTTTTTCAAGTTCATCCAACACTTTATTTAATTGTTCACCAAGGAACACACTCATAATAGCCGGTGGAGCTTCATTAGCGCCCAAACGGTGATCGTTATTGGCAGAAGCGATACAAGCGCGCATTAAATCCGCATGTTCGTAAACAGCTTTTACGGTATTAATAAAAAAGGTTAAGAACTGTAAATTGGTTTTTGGAGTTTTTCCCGGTGATAATAAATTTTTACCGGTGTTGGTAGCCAGACTCCAGTTGTTATGCTTACCACTTCCGTTAACTCCTGCATAAGGTTTTTCATGAAGCAATACTCTGAAGTTGTGACGAATGGCTACTTTTTCCATCACATCCATTAATAATTGATTGTGATCTACCGCGATGTTGATCTCTTCAAACACCGGAGCACACTCAAACTGAGCAGGTGCCACTTCGTTGTGACGGGTACGAACAGGAATTCCCAATAAATGAGATTCGTATTCAAAATCTTTCATAAAGGCCAGCACCCTCTCAGGAATTGAACCCCAGTAATGGTCTTCTAACTGTTGTCCTTTTGCCGAAGCGTGCCCGAATAAAGTACGACCGGTTTGTTGTAAGTCGTAACGGATATTATATAAAGCTGCGTCAATTAAAAAATACTCCTGTTCCCAGCCGAGGGTACCTATTACTTTGGTCACATTTTTATCAAAATACTGGCACACATCGGTAGCCGCTTTATCTAAGGCGGAAAGTGATTTTAATAACGGAGTTTTAAAGTCCAGCGCTTCACCCGTGTAAGAAACGAAAATGGTAGGAATACATAAAGTATTTCCCCAGATAAAAGCCGGAGAAGTAGGATCCCAGGCTGTGTAACCGCGCGCTTCGAAAGTACTGCGAACACCACCATTCGGGAAAGAAGAAGCATCGGGTTCTTGTTGTACCAATTGCGACCCACTGAAACGTTCTACAGCGCGGCCACCACCAATAGGTTCAAAAAAACCGTCGTGTTTTTCGGCAGTAGTCCCGGTTAAAGGTTGAAACCAGTGGGTATAATGCGTTACCCCTTTACTTTGCGCCCAGGCTTTCATGCAGGCCGCCACCTGATCAGCGATCTTACGATCCAGGGAAACGCCTTTTTCCATGGCTTCCTGAACGCGTGTAAACGCTTCTTCACTTAAAAATTCACGCATGGCATCAATTCCAAATACATTGGCGCCAAAATACTGGCTCACCTGTTTGTCAGGATGAGAAAGCTCGGAAGGTTTGCGGTTAACCACTTCCTGCATTGCTAAAATTCTTCTTGTGCTCATTTTATAGGGGTGTTTTTAAAAATTTCTGATTATTTGACAAAATTAGATCAAAAAAAGGGGGGGTGCAACTAAAATTTTCTACTTTTTGAACAAATTTTCAAGAATTTAGGGGGGGCGAATATTTTTATCCGAAATTTGGGAGACTCTCTAATCTTCCATGTCCCAAAGCGCTTTGCTGAACGCTAGTGAAGCATCTGCCCGTGCGGCGGCAGTACAATTAGTTCTGCTTGCCAGCACACTTGCAGATCCTTCGCTGAGGCTCAGGAAAGCACTCTCCGAAACCCAAAACCCTAAGCGCTTTGTTGAGTGAAACGAAACATCTGCTAGTGCGGCAGCACCCTATTAGTTCAGGTTGCCAACACACAAGCAGATCCTTCGCTACC
>CAZMHW010000052.1:0-13182 GCA_964566105.1 uncultured Akkermansia sp. | reverse complement strand
GGTTGAAACCCATAGTGTTACTAGCAGAACGGGGAAAATTGTCATTTCAGTACACCGTCCGGGAAGAAATGACCAATCCCATGGGAGGCCTGCATGGTGGGGTTACCGCGGCTATTATAGACGATGTAATTGGCGCGACACTTTTTTCTTTCAACGAAAATTATTTTTATGCCACGCTGAATAATGTAATAGATTATTTTGGACCTGCAAGTGCTGGAGATATCATAATTGCTGATACCTTTGTGGTAAAGAAAGGAAGGCAAATTGTAAATGTGCAATGCGACGTTTGGAATGCAAACAAAACGAGGCTCATTGCAAGAGGCTACTCCAATCTTTTAAAAACAGGAATACAAAAACCAAATAAAGACGAATGAAACGTGTAGTCATTACAGGCCTTGGCGCCATTACCCCCCTGGGAAATACAATCAACGAATTCTGGGAAAATATTCTTGCCGGAAAAAACGGAGTTGGGCCCATCACTAAATTTGATGCTTCCAAATTTAAAACCCGTTTTGCCTGTGAGGTTAAAAATTTTAATCCCGACGATTACGGTGATAAAAAGGAAATGCGTAAATACGACCTCTTTACCCAATATGCCATCGCGGCTTCAGAGCAAGCCATCAAAGACTCCGGATTGGATTTTGAAAACATGAGCCTAGCGCAAAGGGCTGAAGTTGGTGTGATCTGGGCAAGCGGCAACGGAGGTATAGCTACCTTCGAAGAACAGCTGGAAGAATTTCACAAAGGAGATGGCACTCCCCGTTTCAATCCTTTTTTTATCGCGAAAATGATTGTAGACATCGCCGCAGGAGTTATCTCTATACGTAACAAACTACACGGCCCGAATTATTGTACCGTTTCGGCCTGCGCCTCTTCCAACACGGCCATCATTACCGCCTTCGACACCATTCGTCTGGGCAAGGCAACTATTATGGTGGCGGGAGGTTCTGAAGCGGCCATCACCAAAGCTTCGGTGGGCGGATTTATTGCCTCGCATGCTTTATCCAAAAATAATGAGAACATGGAAAAAGCTTCCCGTCCTTTCGACAAAGACCGTGACGGCTTTGTAATTGGCGAAGGTGCGGGTGCCCTTATTCTCGAAGAACTGGAACACGCCAAACAACGTGGCGCTACCATTTACGCAGAAATTGTGGGTGGTGGAATGGCAGCCGACGCCTATCATCTTACAGGTACTGCTCCCGATGGTATTGGCGCTTCTATTGGAATTGAAAAAGCGCTGAAAGACGCTGGCATTGACGCTTCTAAAGTGGATTACATCAACGCGCATGCCACTTCAACAGGCATAGGCGACCTGAGCGAACTAAAAGGAATTCAAACCGTGTTTGGAAATAGTTTGGTGGCTATCAGTTCCACTAAATCCATGACCGGACATTTACTGGGAGCCGCGGGCGCCATTGAAAGCATTGTGTGTGTGCTTGCTGTAAAAAACGACAGGATTCCTGCTACCATAAATCTGGAGAACCGTGACGAAGAAATTGAAGAACTTACCAATATTGTTTCAGGCAAATCGTTGCAGACCACTGTAAACTATGCGCTGAATAACTCCTTTGGTTTTGGAGGGCATACAGCGAGTTCGATTTTTAAGAAATACACGGAATAAAGCCAAACTAAGTTGTTTTCTTTTTGCCTGATCAAATTGACTTAGCTCCGCGGAATTTGCCCGGAGCAAGCACAAGGGGGTTTAAGAATTTCAAAGAAAGTAACAAAAAAATTACGATTTTTTCTTTTTCGCGAGCAACCAGGCATAAGCCTCTTCGTACTCGGTAAACACACGGGTGGGAACTTCCCGCTTATTCATTTCATTAAAAAAATTGGCGAATAGTTTTCTCAAAACAGAATTCACCACCACTGCGCGGGCAATTGTTTTTTCCTTTACCTCTTTACCTGCCAGAAATTTTCTGGCTCTTTTTTGTATAGACCAGCTACAACGTCCATCAATTAACTTTAGAACAGGACCTTCTTCGCTAAAATTTTTTATTACCAGGTATTGATCCAGGGCATCGTAATAATCGATCACAGCTCCATCACGAATATCCACGTGCACGATGCCTTCCCCGTCCTTGTAAATGTAAGCAGTATGTGTTTCAATTTTATTGCGCACTTTCTCCGAAAAATTTTTGTGAAGATAAAAATTTAGGCACTGCAAAGTTCTCTATAAAAATCAAACTAGAGTCGGAAAAAGAGATTAAAAAATGCTAAACTTGATAAGTGGTCAATACCGGCCCACTTAGTAGAGCTTCAGCTGTATAAGCGGAAATTTTAAACATTTCGCCTGATGATTTGTTTTAATAGACGAATCCCATCTTTTTAACTACATTG
Source organism: uncultured Akkermansia sp. (assembly GCA_964566105.1). Classification (GTDB taxonomy): domain Bacteria; phylum Bacteroidota; class Bacteroidia; order B-17B0; family Aurantibacillaceae; genus Aurantibacillus. The sequence goes on along the minus strand of CAZMHW010000052.1, from coordinate 10,842 downwards.
CAACGAATAGTTCCGCATCAAAAACCACTGCGTTTGAAATCAGAAGAGTTTGACACCATTATTATTGGATCCGGCGCCGGGGGATTGGCGGCAGCTATCTGTCTGGCGAAATCGGGACAAAAAGTACTGGTCCTCGAACAGCACTACGTACCCGGAGGCTGGTGTCATAGTTTTCATTTAAAGGGACAGCGTTTTAGTCCGGGCGTACACTATATCGGTCTGTTGGGAGAAGGAGAATCTACGAATGCCTTGTACCGTGGTTTGGGTGTAGCCAACGAGCTGGTTTTTTTTCGCATGAATCCCAAAGGGTACGAACATTGCCGCATTGGTAACGAAACCATTGATATGCCGGCGGGCATCGATTCCCTCTACGAACATCTGGTAAAGCGATTCCCTCACGAAAAAAAAGGTCTGAAAAAATATCTGGATCTGGTTCAAAAAGTCAGCCAACAAGTTCAACTCATTCCAAAAATGAAAGGGTTCTGGGATCACCTCACCATTCCCTTCCGCACCAAAGAAATGGGAAAATATGCCTTGTTCAGTTTAAAACGCGTCATCGACTGGCACATCAAAGACCCTCTGCTGAAAGCCATTCTGAACATACAGTGCGGCGATCATGGCCTCCCTCCTTACAAGGCCAGTTTTCCGGTGCATTGTGTGGTGATGTACCATTATTTTTCGGGAGCCTATTACCCTATGGGTGGCGGCGCCGGTATTGTAAAAGCCATGACCAATACCTTTAAAAAACTGGGTGGAGAATTGCATGTGCAACAAAGCGTAAAAAAAATCCGGATCGAAAATAACAGCGCTGTGGGGGTTGAACTCGAAAACGGTCAATTTATACGGGCAAAACAAATCTTGTCAAACGCCGATCCGAACGCCACCTATTTAAAACTGGTAGGAGAAAAACACCTGAGCCCTGCTCTTCTCAAAAAACTAAATGCCACCAAATATTCGGTAACCTCTCTCATCCTTTTCCTCACGCTGGACATGGATGTGCGAAAAGCCGGACTGGATTCGGGAAATGTATGGTCGCTCAAAGACAATAACCTCGACGGACTTTACGACGAGTTGAAAGACACAAATATTTTAGAAGGAAAAGAATTTCCGGCTGTTTTTCTCAGCTGCCCTACGCTCAAAGATCCCGCCAGTTTTAACGGACGTTATTACAACATTGAAGTGGTAACCTTTATTGACAATGAAAGTTTTGACAGTTTCACCAAAGAAGGAGATTACCGTTCGGAACGTTACAGCCAACACAAAGATATTCTCATTGCCAAATTCATGAACAATGTGGAGAAGGTAATTCCAGGCGCCAAACAACACGTGGTACAGGTAGAACTTGGCACACCGCAAACCAATATGCACTTTATTAAATCCACTAACGGAAATGTGTACGGCACAGAAAAAAAATTCACACAAATAGGACCTTTCGCTTTTAAGAACAGATCTGAGATCAAAAACTTATTTTTGTGTGGAGCCAGCACCCTTTCTCATGGAGTTGGAGGAGCAGCTTACTCAGGCGTAGAGGCCGCCGCTCAAATCCTCAATAAAACGTCGGAAGAATTACTGGTGTCCGATGAGAATCAAACCCTGCGCATTTACGATGCGGAAGATGAGAGTACCTGGCCTGAATTTATCCATCAAAAAATAGAAGATAAAAAACGACGTTTTAAAGAAACAATCCCTTCTTAATTGCTAATTTTAAGGCACATTTAAGGCTACTATGTTGGAATCTCTTCTCGTCATTTTTGTGTGCAGCTACCTGGCATTTTCATTAAGCGCCATTTGTGGCGGTGGCGCGGGACTCATCTTACTTCCCATCCTGGGAGCTCTGTTACCACTTAATCTTATTCCCGCCGCCCTGTCCATTGGCACCTTTACAAGTTCGGCTTCCAGAACGCTGGCCTTTAAAAAAAATATTCGCTGGTCCATCGTAAAGTACTTTGTTCCCGCGGCCCTTCCCGCGGTTACCCTCGGGGCCTTTTTCCTGAAATTTATCAATCCCATTTACCTTGAAATTCTTATGGGCATTTTTTTAATCTGTAACATTCCACTGGTATTTAAAAAACCAAAAGAACCGGAAAAAGCAAAACTGCTTTCCAGATTCAGATTGATCCTGATCGGACTTGCTGCCGGTTTTTTATCCGGACTTACAGGCGCAGTAGGATTGCTGTTTAATAAATTCTATTTACAACAGGGACTTACAAAAGAAGAAATTATTGCGACCCGTGCGGCAAACGAAGTTACCTTACATCTGATTAAAATTATTTTGTATAGTCTGTTAGGACTTATTTCCGTAAAAGTTGTTTCCGTTGGAATTGCGGTGGCCCTCTCAGCCCTGCTCTCTACATGGACCATGAAATATCTGCTTCCTTACCTGAGTGAATTTATATTTCAAAAAATAGGTTACGTTTCCATGGTCGCTTCGGGATTCCTCCTATTGGCACAAACTTACAGCACCTTGATGTTTACAAACAAAGGAAGCCTCAGCGCCAATCCGATCTCAAAAGGCATAGAAACAAAACTGCAATGGCAAAATGCCAGTTACGCTCTTGAATTTACCTACGACGAAGGATTTGAGTTTGAACAGCGTATTTCGTTTAACGCCCTGAGCAGCGACCGGCAAAAACTTGTGCTTGAAAACCAAGCGCCCACGGATGAAGTTGTTATTGAAGAAGTGTATGAAATCGGCCATAAATCCTACGAAGCCTATTATTTCAACAACAACAAACTGAGAACTAAAATCGACTTCGACTAGATCACCCGGACCAGTTGGCAATCTCCTAATAATCACCACAATAGCGCCACTAATATATTTCAGTTTCTGAGTATTTTTTTACATTTTTACGCTTCAAACCAATCTAACAAACACATGAAACTACCCCTGATCAGCCTCTCTGCCATTGCTCTGTTTGGCGCCGTATCCTGCAAAAACGGGCATAGCGACGAAGCAAAAGAACAAAAGGCTTATTTTGATAAATCCGGTATGGACACCACTGTTAAACCAGGAGATAACTTTTTTCAGTATGCCAATGGTGCCTGGATGAAAACCGCCGTAATTCCTGACGATCAGAGTGGATGGGGAAGTTTTTATACTTTATACGAAGAAAATCTTCACAAACTAAAAGGCATTCTGGAAGAAGCAGCTCAAAGTAAAAATGCCAAAGGAAGTATTGAACAAAAACTGGGGGATTATTACGCCAGTGGAATGGATACCGTGGCTATAGATAAATTAGGCGGAGAACCCTTAAAACCGGTTCTTGCAAAAATAGATGCCATAAAAGATTACAAAGATCTGATGAACCTCGTTGCTGAATTGTATGCTCAGGGCGAAGAGTATTTTGTGGGAATGTATGTGGGGGCTGATGAAAAAAACAGTTCCAGAAACATCGCAGTTTTCTATCAGGCAGGAACCAGTCTGCCGGAAAAAGAGTATTATACCCGCAGTGACAGCGCCAGTGTTGCTACCCGCGAAGCATTGCTGAAATATGCTGAAAAAATGTTTGTACTGGCCGGCACAGATGAAGCTACCGCACAAAAAAACGCGAAAAGTATTCTGGCTTTAGAAACGGAGATCGCCAAATCGCACCGCACCGCTGTTGAAATGCGTGACCCTCAGAAAAACTACAACAAAATGTCGGTAGCAGAACTCGATAAACTGGCACCGAACCTTGGCTGGAAAAATTTATTCGATAAACTGGGTGTAAAAATGGACTCCGTAAATGTGAGTCAACCTGGCTACTACATGGCGCTGAACAAATTAATCACCTCACAACCTATTGAGGTCTTGAAAACAAAATTCAAATTTGATTACATCAGCGACAACGCCGCTTTATTAAGTAAGGATTTTGCAAAGGCTGATTTTGAATTCGACAAAACCTTTAGTGGCCAGAAAAAAGACAGCGAACGCTGGAAAAAAATGACGAACCGTGTGGACGGAGGCCTGGGCGAAATGCTGGGCCAGCTCTACGTTAAAAAATACTTTAACGAAACCGCCAAACAACGTATGGACGAACTCGTGAACAATCTGCAGGTTGCTTTTGACGCCCGTATTCAAAAACTCGACTGGATGAGCGCTACGACGAAAGAAAGAGCGACTACCAAATTACATACCTTTCTTAAAAAAATCGGATATCCTGAAAAATGGAAAAATTACGACGACGTTACTATTGACAGAACTAACTTTTTTGCGAACGCTAAAAGTGTACGCTTACACAACCACAAAGAATCCCTTGCAAAAATCGGAAAACCGGTTGACCGCATGGAATGGGGCATGAGCCCTCCGACTGTGAACGCGTATTACAATCCCACCAACAACGAAATTGTTTTCCCGGCAGGTATTTTACAATTTCCGTTTTTTGATGCCGGAGCAGACGATGCGATTAACTACGGCGGCATTGGCATGGTAATTGGTCACGAAATGACCCATGGTTTTGATGACCAGGGTTGTCAGTATGACGAAAAAGGAAATATGAAAAACTGGTGGACCAAAGAAGACGGAGAAAAATTTAAATCCAAAACCGGTGGTGTGGTAAAACAATACAATGGATTTACGGTGTTAAACGACATGCATGTAAACGGAGAACTCACACTTGGTGAAAATCTCGCCGATATTGGTGGTTTGGCCATTGCCTACGACGCCTTTAAAATGACCAAACAAGGAAAAGACAGCACTAAAATTGATGGCTTTACGCCCGACCAACGTTTCTTTTTAGGTTATGCGCAGGTGTGGCGTTTAATTAACAGAGATGAAACTATGAGAACCAGAGTGAATACAGACCCTCATTCACCGGAGATGTACCGCATCAATGGACCTGCCTCTAATTTCGATCCTTTCTATGCCGCGTTTAATGTGAAAGAAGGAGATAAAATGTATCTGAAGCCTGAAGAAAGGGCGAAGATCTGGTAACAGTTTTAAAAAGCCTCCCGGTTTGGGAGGCTTTTTTTATGGCGTATTTTAACCGCGCTAACAGCCCGCTTTTTATAACTCTGAGCTGTTACTTAAACTCCTGCATATATTTTAGCTAATTTGCGTCTGTATAAAACCAAGTCATGAAAAATAAATTCCTCCCTGCGTTTATTGGTATCTTTTCCTTGTTCCTGTTTTCATTCCACCAGTATAAACATCCAGAAACAAACGCTTCCGGTAAAGGGCCTGACAGTCTTGATATCAAGATCGGGCAAATGATCATGCTCGGGATTAACAGCAGAACGTCTATCGAACAAAACGATCCTTTACTGCAAGACATCCGCGATCAAAAATTGGGCGGTATTGTTTTGTTCGAAAAAAATATTTCGCCGGCCGAGTCAAAAACCAATTTACAAAACCTGATCCGGAACATACAAGGCCAGGCAAGTATTCCTCTGTTTGTAACCATAGATGAAGAAGGAGGACTGGTGCACCGTTTGAAAGAAAAATACGGATTTGTGTCCATGCCTTCGGCGGCCTACCTCGGAAAATTAGACAATATGGATTCCACTCTCTTTTACAACCGAAGACTCGCCAAAGAACTTACCGAACTGGGTATCAATTTTAATTACGCTCCCACCCTCGACATGGCGGTTAATCCCGAAAACAAAGTCATAGTAAAACGCGAGCGGAGTTTTTCGCTTTTTCCGGATGTGGTAGCCAGGCACGCCATGGCCTGCATCATGGCGCATCACGAAAATGGAGTAAAAACCATTTTAAAACATTTTCCAGGACACGGAAGTTCTTCCGCAGATTCACACGAAGGCATTGTGGATGTGAGTTCTACCTGGGAGTTCAACGAACTCTTTCCTTATTATTACGTACTTAAAAGTGGATCCTACGACGCCATCATGACAGCACACATCATCAATAAGAACTGGGACGATTCGTATCTGCCCGCAACCTTATCACACAAAGTAGTGAGCGGCATGCTCAGAGGTTTGCTCGGTTTTAAAGGAGTTATCTTTTCGGACGACATGCAAATGGGCGCCATCAGCAAAAATTACGGACTCGAAAAAGCGCTAGAACTGGCTATTAATGCCGGTGTGGATGTAGTGATGTTTGGCAACAACGTAAGTAAAGAAACAAAACCTATCAGCGCTGCCGAAGCACACGCGGCCATTAAAAAACTGGTGAAAAAGAAAAAAATCTCTGTGGAAAGGATCAACGAAGCCTATCAGCGCATCCTGCTTCTGAAAAATAAAAAGTTCTAATCCGGGTTGTTACTGACAAATCCAGAAAGAACAAGCCTTATACCCCTTAAAGGGTTACGCTATAATTTTACACCTCTTAACATAGTTCTGAAACTATCTTTTCGAAAATAAATTACCTTGCATGCACCTAATCTTTATCTAAATTAAACGCATGAAAACAACTTTATTTAAAACAGTATGTGTGGTGGCACTTTCCACATTTGTATCTCTAAGTTCTTTCGCACAGAAAAAAATGGCCAGTCCACGGGACAGTGTAAAAGGCAAAATCGGTGAAACCAGTATCTACATCAATTACGGGAGTCCTTCGGTGAAAGGCCGTGTGATCTGGGGAGACCTCGTTCCTTATGGAAAAGTATGGAGAGCCGGTGCCAACGAAGCCACTTCTTTTACCTGCGATAAAAGTATCACGGTGGAAGGGAAAACTTTACCGGCAGGCACTTACGGTTTTTTTGTGATTCCCACAGAAAAAGAATGGACCATTATTTTTAATAAGATCGCGAAACAATGGGGCGCTTACGAATACACGCAACAGGAAGATGCCCTGCGTGTGACTGTAACCCCTAAAAAAGGCGCGGCAATGAACGAACGTCTGGTATACAAAATAAATGCAACCGGTATTTCCTTATTATGGGAAAAACTGGAGGTACCCATCTCCATTAAATAACACACTATAAAGGAAAATCACTGTATTTCAGGATAACATGATCTGACTTTTGAATGGAGTTGAAGGAGGTGTTGAGAAGTGCTACCCTGAGCCTGTCGAAGGATGGCTTCGGCTCCGCTCAGCCACCAGGTGGGTGTTGAGCGAAGTCGGGAAGCATCACCGACAACGAAACCTAAGGTTAATTACTGAGTTCATTTCTCGACTCCGCTCGAAATGACAGGAGCATTGCGTCATCGTGAGCGAAGTCGAAGGGTGGCTTCGAGACTTGTGCTGAGCCATTGCACTGAGCAGCGCCGAAGTGAGGTCGAAGCAGCCTCAGTCGCCGTATGCTTGCAAAGCTGTCATGCTGAGCGGAACTTGTCCCGAGCTTGCCTCGGGAGTCGAAGCATGTTATCCTGAGCGAAGTGGAAATAGAAGCCGAGAAGCGTGTCACTTCGAGCTATCATCCTGAGCGAAGCCGAAGGAGAAGTCGGGAAGTGTCACTTCGAGCGAAGTCGAGAAGTGGCTTCGAGACTTGTGCTGAGCCATTGCCCTGAGCAGCGTCGAAGTGAGGTCGAAGCAACCTCAGCCACCGGAGTTGCCCTGAGCGAAGTCGAAGTATGAAACGCCAACCTCACCGAAAAAAACCACTACACAATACTGGTAATCCCTGCCTTTAAAGCATACTTCACAAGCCCCACCACACTGTGCGTATTCGTCTTTCTATAAATATTCTTTTTATGAAACTCCACGGTATTTTCACTGATGTTCAGAATCTTCGCGATCTCCTTATTTTGTTTTTCATCACAGATCACTTTTAAAACCTCGATCTCCCGCAAGGTTAATTCCTTATTAAAAATAAGCTGCTGTACTTGTTTTTGTTCAATGAGTGTTTGCAGAATATGATCGGAAACTCCTTTGTTAAAATAAAAACCATCTTCATATACTTTTTGTATGGTCATAAATACTTCATCCACGAAAGCTGTTTTACAAACATAACCCCTTGCCCCGTTCAGAATTAATTCAGAGATGTAAAATTCATTGTAATGTGTCGAAAAAATAATGGTCTTTACCTCCGGAAATTCCTTGCTTAGTATTTTTAAAGCCTGAAAGCCATCCATCACCGGCATCTCCAGGTCCAGCAGCACAATATCAGGTTGACGTTCGGCCACCAGGTCCAGCAATTCTCTCCCATTCGCGGCTTCCCCGATCACCTCCATGTTATTTTTATTGCTGCTGATGTAAGCACTAAACACCTCACGACCTACATTGTGGTCATCGGCCAGCATAATGGAGATTTTACGGCTTGAGCTCATGTAAGTGGAATTGGGTGAATTGTACCATAAACTTAAGCTATTCGCGGCTGATATGCAAAAGAGTGGCTTAACACAGATTTCAGAGGGAAATCCCAGTTTTGGAATGACTTTAAAACCCGTTTCGCTGAGCCTCATCAGACTTTCAGTAAAATTCAAACCTACCTACGGAAACCCGTAGTAGATTTTTGTATGGATTTCTGATACATTTGGGCGCGTTGCTTAACCCAATCTTTTATGAAACTCTTTACTATTTTTTTCTCCGTCCTTGTTCTGATTCTTTGCTCCTGTTCAGAAACCTCATCTAATAAGAATGAGAATTTAGTAGTCAACGCGCAAGGTGACACCCTTGTACAAGCCATAGCACCGGAAGCCTCTGGGGAAATACATTCGAATGAAGTTGTTACCCAAGAATCACAGAATACGGAAGAAAACAATGAAGTAAACGAAGAAATAGCCAAGGAAGCAATTGGGGCAGCCGTTGATATTACAAAATTTCTGATCACTAATCTCAAAAAAAATGACAGCATCCGAGTGGCAAACAGGGAAAAAATGTTTGGTTACCAGATCGGTTTCAAAATCAAACATGCGGACGATGTGTTGGAGATGTATGAAAAAATACCCGACAAAGCAGGAGTGTTTATAATAAAAGCAAGTAGGAAACATTATTACCTTGTAAAATATGAAGGAAAAAGCAGAGAAGAACTTGTAGATAAACTGGACGACTATAACAGTACCATTCCTTTGGAACTGGGAAGGGCCGGTGTAATTAATCTTAATACACTTTGCTCACGCCGGGAAAAACTAACCCGGGACGACGACCTCGATTCCCGACAAGAAGGCGTTAGCATCCCTTGTTTAATCTGCGATAACTAAGATATGGAATCAACAAGTATAATGGGTCTTGTCACGTCTGGGATCATTACCCTGGCCGGTTTGTTTTTCCAGGAAAGCATGAAAGAACTCATAAAAAAGTTTTTTGCGACTAAATCCAAAAAAAAGACCAACCGTTTGTACTGGACCATTTTAATTGCAGCGATTATTTTACCCTTAATTCTTTTGGCCTTAAAATCTAATTACACAAATAAAACAGGGACAGAAATTAATCATCCCGTAAATAAAATAAAACCCCTTTAATAAGATCAACCATGAAAAAAACACTTCAACTTCTGTCCTTTATTACCTTATTTTTTGCTTTAACTAATTGTCAAAAAGGTGATAAAGGCCCGGCAGGCCCCGCGGGTCCTGCAGGAAATGCCAATGTGACTGCCACAAATTACTTAGCCTCCACCTGGACAAATGGTTCCAGTTTTTGGTACGCAGACCTTGACGTTCCTGCACTTACATCTGCTGCTCAATCTGGTGGTGCTGTCCAAGTCTTTTTCTCCACCAACAATGGTACGAATTGGGTGTCCCTTCCTTACACTGCAGTTGCCTCCACCAACTATTTTATGGGTTTTGTCACCCAACAAGGAGCTGTTGAAGTACAATGGACCTACAACGGTGTGGGTAATGGCAGCAGCCCTACAAGCTTTTTTGGAACAACTCTCAAATTTAAAGTGGTAGTTATTCCCGCCTCCAAAATTAAGCCGGGACTAAATACACAGAACTTTAATGAATTAAAAAAAGAGTACTCTTTAAATGGACAGTAAACTGGAATAATAAAAATTGATTAAGCTTACCTAAAATTTGTTTATAGCTGGTTTTAAGTAATGTAATTGAATAAAAACGGATAGAGATGCTTATACATTAGTTAGTGGCAAGTTTAACAAACCGGTAGATTAATAGAAAAATGGAATGGATTAAGACTATATTACCTTTAATTGGAGTTGGGCTCGGTTGGTTTCTGTCCGAAAGAGGGAAAATATTTGCCGACAAAAGACAGGATAAGAGAAAGCTAAAAAAGCTCTTATTTTTTCTTTTAGAATTAAGGTTCCATTTCGCAAGGGAGCTATCAATGGAACTTGATATGGACAAATATATTAGTGTTCTAAAACATAAATTAGCAGATAAATTCGGATTAGACAAAAATGATGCTGATTTAGATGTCGGACTGAATAATTGGAAACCATTTATAGAGCAAATGATTTCAAAGTCTCAAACTCAAAACAACAAATTTGAATATTTAGCAGAAAACATAGACAAAATACTTATCGAGTTAGCGGAAATTTATCCGATTTTGGCATATGAATTAAGCGGACAACACAACATAAAAGAACGATTGAACAAAGCCAATGATTATTTTGGTGAAGTTCAATCAACTATTCAAGAGATTCCTTTTGATATTAAAGAATGGATAAACCCAAAGCTAACGAAAGACTTACTCAAAGACTTAGACGAAAGTATAGAAAAAATTGCAAGTCAAATTGACAAACAGACTCTGAAAGCCTCACGAGAAAAAATTAAAATAATGACTTTTGAGGAGGATGATAGTGAAATGGAAACTTTTGTAGACGAATATTTTGAGAAGGTAATCGAAAACCTTCCATGACAATAAAACCAGACACCAAAATGGGTTTTGCGTTAGTGGGCGGACAGTGCGAATAGAAACATTTGATCAATTAATAAACTTTGGTGCTGACAGACTGTTTTCGGTTTCAAAAGCCCACCAATGCAAAGCACAAAACCGCTATGGGCAAGCCTAAAAGATACCAATAGATAAAATAAAACCCAATGACAGAATTAGAAATCCACTTAGAA
>CAZMHW010000051.1:6974-13505 GCA_964566105.1 uncultured Akkermansia sp. | reverse complement strand
GGTGCGTTTAATGGCATCACTTTGTCCGAGTATGGTTTTTTCAAAGCTGAATTTTTGTTCCAGCTTTTCTTTTAAGTCTTCCACTTCTTCTTTCAGCTGACTATTCTCTTTTATTTTAAGAATAGAATTCCACAAAAGTTCTTTTGTGTTGTCGTTCTTTATAAAATAGTCGGTAGCGCCTGCTTTCAGCAGGTCGAGTGCCACAGAAATTTCTTCCTGTCCACTGATGATAATAACCGGAATGGTTTTATTCACGGCGTGAATGCGGGCGAGTAATTTGTCCCCCGTCATATCAGGTAACCCGTGATCTATACTGATTACATCTGGCTTTTTATGGAGATTATCCAGACATTCCTTAGCGGTTGTAAATAACGACACCTGGTAGTCCGGATTCAAAGAAAGGTGATGTTTTAGCAGGTTTCCGAACCATTGATCGTCTTCAACAATAAAAATTTTAAACGTACTCATATCTGTATTATACTGGGTTAGTGGCAAAAGGGTTTTGTATTTTTTCCAAAACAAAGGTAAAATGACAGAAATCAGGAATTCTTCCATTATCTGGAAAATAACACAGATGTAAGATTTTAGCGGATTTTGTATAAATCCATAGCTGCCCGAGTGGGTCTCAAGGCACAAAAAAAGCAGAAACCAACCGATTTCTGCTTTCAATAAAATAAGAATTAGGTATCAGGCATCGTAATCCACAATTACCGTTTCGGTAAGTGGATGTGCCTGACAGGTAAGAATAAAGCCTTCTTCTACTTCGGCGTCAGTCAATGCAAAATTAGCGGTCATTTTTACCTGACCTTCCAATACCTTGGCACGGCAGGTGCAACAAACGGCTCCTTTGCAGCTAAAAGGCGCGTCTACTCCCGCTTCAATAGCGGCTTCCAAAATACTGATCCCGCCTGTTTCGAGCTGAAAATCGGTTTCCACACCGTACTGGATCACCTTAATTTTAGCGTTTACGTTTGCTCCGGAAGCTTGTTCCGCTTTATTTACGGCGTCGATAACGGAAGTAAAATACTCAATATGAATTTTTTCTTTCGCTATTTTTAAGCCTTCCAGTGTGGTTTTTACATTTTCCATCATAGGGCCCGGGCCGCAAATAAAATATTCGTCCGCGTTTATTCCTCCAAAATTTTCAATCAGGGCTTTCGCTTTGTCTGTGGTTATGATGCCCGTCTGCAGTTCCGAAATTTGTTGGGCAGGGTGTTCAAAAATGTACACCACTTTAAGATTGGCGTTTTCGGCAGCAATTTTATCTATCTCCGATTTAAAAATAGTACTTTCTTCATTTTTGTTGGCGTACACCAGGGTGATTTTGCTTTGTTTTTCAACGTAGAGAATGCTTTTTAAAATACTCATCATAGGAGTAATTCCACTGCCACCGGCAAACAGCACATAGTTTTTAGATTTACCACCCATTAAAATGGTGTGAAAGTTACCCATCGGGGTCATCACTTCCATTTTATCTCCTACTTTGAGTTCGCGGTTAATGTAAGTAGAGAGTTTACCACCCGCTACCTCTTTAATGGCAACACGTAATTCTTTTTCGCTGTATGGACTTGAACACAAGCTGTAAGAGCGGCGAACTTCTTCACCTTTAATGTTTACTTTTAAAGTAACATACTGCCCTTGCTTAAAAAGATATTCAGGTTGTTGTTGTGGTGGTACCTCAAATGCAATAGAAACTGCGTCAGCGGTTTCGCGTCGGATATCTTTTACTTTTAATGTGTGAAAACGTGCCATAGTGTATAAATAGTCCGCAAAAATAGCCGTTTTAGCCCTCTAAAAAAAATAATATTTCAGATGTGGGCAGCCTGACGAAAATCATGGCCGAATAATCCCTATTTTTTTGATTTAAAGGCCTATAAACCCTATCTTTGTTAAGATAAAACTTAATTCAACTTACTTTGTTGTAAGTAAATAAAGCTAATTCTGTTATAAAATGAGTGTAATTAATTTTGAAGAAGTATTTGAAGCCAAATTGGCGAAAAATGATTTTATAGAACCCAAGGACTGGATGCCGGATAATTACCGCAAACATCTGATCCGTCAAATTTCCCAGCATGCACACAGCGAAATTGTGGGAATGCTACCTGAGGGTAATTGGATTTCGAGAGCCCCCAGCCTGCGTGCCAAATTAGTACTCCTGGCAAAAGTGCAGGACGAGGGTGGACACGGTTTGTATTTATATACTGCTGCGGAGTCTCTGGGTATTAGTCGCGACGAAATGCTGGACGCTTTATTAACCGGTAAAGCGAAATATTCTTCCATATTTAATTATCCAACACTGTCATGGGCCGACGTAGGCGCAGTGGGCTGGTTGGTGGATGGGGCTGCCATCATGAATCAGGTAATGTTGCAACGTTCTTCCTATGGTCCTTACAGTCGTGCCATGGTACGTATTTGTAAGGAGGAAAGTTTTCATCAGCGCCAGGGTTACGAAATTATGACCCATCTGGCATTTGGTACACCTGCTCAAAAAGAAATGGCTCAGGATGCTCTTAACCGCTGGTGGTATCCTACCTTAATGATGTTTGGTCCTCCTGACCGTGAAAGTCCGAATAGCGAAAACGCGCTTAAATGGCGCATTAAACGTGAAACAAACGATCAGTTGCGTCAGCGTTTTGTAAACCAAACCGTTATTCAGGCGGAGTATCTCGGTTTAACCATTCCGGATAAAAATCTGAAATGGAACGAAGCCAAACAAGGGTATGATTTTAGCGAGCCGGACTGGGACGAGTTTAAAAGCGTTATCAAGGGGAATGGACCTTGTAACAAAGAACGTTTAACGGCCCGTAACAAGGCTCATAAGGATGGCGAGTGGGTACGTGAAGCTGCCGCAGCTTATGGAAAAAAACAAGCAAAACAGGCGCAGGTAGCTGCGTAATTTTTAGTTTATAATTCAATATTTAAAATTTCGTTATGAGTGATAGTCAAGGCCCTTTGTGGGAAGTATTCGTTCAGAAAAAATCTGGTCAGCCGTTTGTACACTGCGGAAATTTACATGCGTACGATAAAGAAATGGCGTTGCAGAATGCACGTGATCTATATACCCGTCGTGGTGAGGGAATGGCGCTGTGGGTTGTTCCAAGTGAAGCAATTACCTCAAGCAGCCCGGAAGATATTGGTTCTTTCTTTGAGCCTGCCAATGATAAGATTTACCGTCATCCCACTTTCTATCAGATTCCTGATGGAGTAGGGCACATGTAATCCAAGTAATAGTGAATTTTAAATTGTAAATGGTGTATGACAACGAACGAAGCGTTATATAATTATACTTTGCGTCTGGGTGATACCAGTTTGATCCTGGGTCAGCGTTTAAGTGAATGGACAGGGCACGGGCCTTTCCTGGAAGAAGATCTGGCCCTAACCAATATTTCTCTGGATATTTTCGGTCGCGCTAAAAATCTGTTAGAGTATGCGGCTAAACTGGAAGGAAAAGGAAGAACAGAAGATGACATCGCTTTTTTAAGAAGTGATCGTGAATTTTTTAACGCCCTTATTACCGAATTGCCTAATGGGGATTATGCTAAAACCATCATCCGCCAGGCTATGATCGATTGTTTTGATCTTTTATTTTACACCGAACTTACAAAAAGTAAAGACGAAACACTGGCTGGTATTGCCGCAAAATCAGCGAAAGAAATCGCTTACCACAAACGCCATAGTTTTAACTGGGTACTTCGTTTTGGAAATGGAACGGAAGAAAGTGCCTTGCGTTTGCAAAAAGGTTTTGATGAGATCTGGGGATACACCGGCGAACTGTTTGAGATGAATGAAGTAGACGAGGTACTTTTAAAACAAGGCATCGCCGTCGATCTCAATAACCTGAAACCTTTGTGGGAAAAAGAAATATTTGCCTTGCTGAAAGAGGCGAACATCTCTGTTCCCGAAGGAGTGTATATGCAAAAAGGTAGCCGTAAAGGCTTACACAGCGAACATCTTGGACACTTGCTGGCTGAAATGCAGGCCTTACCGCGCATGCATCCTGGCGCCAAATGGTAATTTCTTTTTAAAATGAAAGAGACCTGGAAAAAACTTTCGCCTTACTTTGTTGATTTTTGGCAGTACCTCGTGATCATTGTGATCATGATTATTGCGGCTATTTTTATACTTTAATTTTTAACGGGTGAGCCTCGGCGGCTAACGTTTGAGTAAAAACCTCCGTGTAACTCTTTACCTCTGCTCCTCTGTGTTTAAATAAAATGACAAACAAAGAACAGATTTTCTCCCTCCTCCACGAAATTCCTGATCCGGAAATTCCGGTTATTTCTATTGTGGAATTAGGAGTTATCCGTGATTTTAAAATAGTGGATAAAAAAATTGAAGTTGTCATCACACCCACCTATAGCGGTTGTCCTGCCATGAAACAAATGGAAGACGATGTGCGTAAAAAATTATTGGCCAATGGATTCGAAGAGGTTAAAATAACTACTGTTTTTAATCCCGCCTGGACCACCGATTGGCTAAGCCAGGAAGCCCGCCAGAAATTACAGGACTACGGTATCGCTCCTCCCGAGGAAAGTACCACCGACAAATCTTTTCTTACCAACAAACCCAAACAAGTGACCTGTCCGCGCTGTAAAAGCAAAAACACAAGCCAGGTGTCACAGTTTGGCAGTACGGCCTGCAAAGCATTGTATAAGTGTAACGACTGCCTCGAAGTGTTTGATTATTTTAAATGTATTTGATAGCAGTCAGAAACCGAGAAAATGGTTTCTGACCATAAAAAATTCATAGTCCGAAGCCCTTAATATCAAACGATCTTATAGTTTCTGTTCTCTCCGATCCTCCATCCTGTTAGTTTCTCTACCCAGAATAAAAAACGGTATTTTACATTTGTTTTTACTTTGGTCTTATCGTATTTAAAAGTCCAGTTGGCATTTTTAATTCTATGCTCAAATACTTTCGGGTGACTGCCCTGATAAAGGCCTAACAGATCAATGTTGTTGTAATCAAATTCTTCGACTTCCGGAATATTGTTTTTCATCCAGGCATCGTCGTGCCACATTTTGTGAAACGAATTTTGTTTGGCTTGCTGAGCTTGTGGCGGTTTTACCCAGCCGTAATGATAGATGAAAGCATTGGTCTTTTTTACACGCAATTTTTTGTCATCTACTGTCCGGAACCCCTGTGCATCTTTATAAGAGCGAAGACGTTTGTTGTTTTTTAGGATACGAATTTCATTTTTGTACCAACGCCTTCCAATACCTATATAGGAGTAGTGTCCGTAAAAATGTTTGTATTCAAATAATAAACCATCCACGCTTGCATCATCTTTGTAACGCTCCATGGCTTCTTTTATTTTTGGAAGGTCTTGCTCATGCACACATTCGTCGCTTTGGATGTAAAAGCACCAGTCGTAGTCTTTCGGAATCTGATCAAACACTTTGTTTGTTTCGATTGACAGAATTTTTCCTCCTTCCCTAAGGGTGTCGTCCCAGACAGTATCGATAATTCTGATTTTATCGGAAGCAATGGATTCAATTAGTTTTCTGGTGTCGTCTTCGCTGTTGCCAACGCCAACGTAAAACACATCGCAAATAGGTAGAATGGAGCTAATGGCTTCGATTACGGGATAATCGTACTTCAGGGCGTTTCTTATGATGGTAAAACCTGCAACTTGCATAATGTGTTTTTAAAAGGGATAACCGATGCCAAAATTGGCTACTGTATATTCCCAGCCTTGTTTGTTAAATGTGTAACGATCGCCTGGCGCTAATTTAGGATCTTTTAATGGCACCGCAAGATCGAGCCTTAATACAAAAAAAGTCAGGTCCCAGCGAATTCCAACCCCTCCACCAATGGCAATCTGGTCAGCGAATTTGTTCAGCACAAATTCTCCTTCCGGTTTATTCGCATCGGGTTGCAAACGCCAGATGTTACCGGCATCCACAAACAGGGCGCCATGAAAGGAACGGATAATGTGAAAACGGTATTCTACGTTGCCTTCGAGTAAGATGTCACCAATCTTATCGAATCTGGTTTTATTGTCTTTTGGGTCGTATCCTCCCGGACCTAAAGTCCGGGCACGCCAGGCCCTCACGCTGTTGGGACCACCACTAAAAAAACTCTGTTCGTAAGGTAACTGGCTAAGGTTGGCCAGCGGTTTGCCAATGCCGGCAGCCACACGGTACACCACGCGGCTTCGTTTACGGATGGGAATATAGATCCTGAAATCAATATCACTTTTAACGAATTGGGCGAAAGGAATACCAAACATCAGGTATCTGCCCAGCGTATCCCTTGGCTGATCTGTGGCTCTGAATACCTGCCTCAAAATATTTCCTGAAGATTGCAGGTTGAGTTTTGCATAGAAAGCGGCGCGTTTTCCGGTCACGGTATTTTCTTTGGACGTAAAAGTAAGCCCGTATTTACTCAGCGTGGTAATGTGGTCCTGGAAGGAATTGAGCAAGAAGGCGTCATTCAGCGCCAGAAGATCGTTCTTATATTCAGTTAAAAGATTTGCTCTTACCAGATACACCTCAAAGGGAATGAAGTCGTGTTTTAATTGCCGGGTAT
>CAZMHW010000051.1:0-6964 GCA_964566105.1 uncultured Akkermansia sp. | reverse complement strand
GGAGTAGGTGGTAATAATACGGCTGAATTCAGGACGCGCCTGATAATTGACAGAAGATTTTACGTAAGTGCGGGGCTGCTGATCTTTGCGAAAAGGTAAAAGAGAGAATGGAAAAAAGGCGCGTGGCACGGAGAAGCTGAGTTCAGGTCCAAACTGAATGGTGTTAAATGTTTTTTGAATTTTTTGCACCGTGGTTCCGTCTTCGGCATTATTGGCAGTAACAGAGCTGGAGGTTAAGGGTTTTTGGGCCGCTACTGCTCCCTGCAACTTAAGTTCAAACAACTCCCCACCCTTAAAAATATTTCTGTTCTGATATACCAGACTTCCATCAATACCCAGGTTACCGGAAGTATTGGTGCCCTCCGTTTCGGCTGTAATCGATTGTTTAATAAGGGGATTGCAGAGAATGTAACAATCCAGCATGTTGTTGTAGTTTTCGTTTCTGAAAAACTGTATGGTGACGTTCCTGAAAATGCCAAGTCCCAACAATTGTTTATAGGTTTGTTGCGCGGTATCTTTACGGTAGTATTGTCCTGGATAAATATCAGTGTTTGAGGTGAGTATTTTCTGCTTATAGGCAAGAGGTCTGTTCAGAAGAAATTTCAGATTTTTCTTTTTGCTGATCACTGTATCTGTGCATTGGAAGTTGCGCGGATTGCCAATATAAGATTCGGTAATCACATACACATTCGAAATTTTATATTGGGGGTGATCTACTTCCACAAGTGAGTCGTTGCTGCTGCTGTAAGGCTTTGTGAATTTTTTCAGCCGTATTTTCAGGGCAACTGTATGGTCGCTGCAGGAGGTGTCTGCGGCATATTTAATGTAAGCGTTTTCGAAATAGTAGTAGCCGTTATTGAGTGCGTTATCGGTCATCCGTTGTCTTTCAGACTCAAGTTTCTCTTCGTCGTAGATCATGCCGATCTTAAGAAGGGTGTTCACTGTGTCCTGCAGGATTAAAGCGCCCAGGTGTTTATCTTTCAGGTCATAGACAATGGATTTAATAACGTAAGGTTGTTTTGGCGTCAGGTGGTATTTGATCTTGGCACGTTGTGTGTTTCGAATCAGTACAACGGTATCGGTGACGGAGTTGTCAAAGTACCCCTTACTAAACAGGTATTTACTCAGCTGAAATCGTGTTTGCTGCGTTAGGGTGGAATCAAAAATAACGGCGGGTTCACCGATGTCACGCACGCTTTCTATCACCAGAGGGCTTTCCTTGTCTTTTAGTTTAGGGATTTTTGCACGTTTGCCTTTTTTCGCGCGCCTGGCATTCTTTTTTTCAAAACGTTTGACTTTGTCGGAGTTCATTTTATCGTATTTGAGATTCCGGCGTATTTTTTTCTGTCTTATTTTTTCGTCATCAAATAAATTATACCACCACACAAAAAAATCGATCATTCTTAAAAATTTACGGTTGGGTTTTTGCCTGAAAAACGCTTCAAAATTTTCTTCGGCCAGATTAGTTTCTTTAGCGTTCTGAACTTCTACCTTATCCACAATGTATTGGTGTGGTAATAATTTTCGGGTGGGACTGCAATTCACAAAAACACAAAGCATGGCCAGTGTTAAAACCCGGCTCATTACTTTTATCAAACAGACAGGATGGACTATTTTTTTGTTTATGTTCAATGTGACTTAATAAAATATGCTAATTTAGGGTAAAATATGCTTAGTAAAAATCAAATAAAGGAAATACAATCCCTGCAACTTAAAAAATTCAGAGAGACGAAAAGGTTATTTATAGCTGAAGGAATTAAAACGGTTACCGAGATCATTGAATTTGCGCCTTCATCGTTGGAGGAAATTTTTGCGACACACGAGTTTATTGAAGCAAATAAAGCCATTCTTCGTCGCCTGAATTTAAAGTACAGTGAGGTTTCAGAGACTGAGTTGGGGAAAATAAGTCTGCAAGCTACGCCAAACAAGGTGTTGGCCATCTGTCGGTATTTTGAAGAACCGAAAATGACTTTTGATTTCGATACGCATTTTTCCTTTTACCTCGACGATGTAAGGGATCCGGGTAACCTGGGTACCATTATCCGTCTGGCCGATTGGTTTGGCGTTTCTACTGTGTTCTGTTCTTTGAGCAGTTGCGATTTTTATAATCCCAAAGTAATACAATCTACTATGGGTGCCTTTATGAGAGTTAACGTAGTATATGTAGAGCTGGCCGATTTGTTGGAGATACACGCAATTAAAAATGTGTACGGGGCGGTGCTTAACGGGAAAAATATTTACAAAGAGAAATTGCACAATGGGCTCATTGTGATTGGCAATGAAGCCAACGGGATCAGCGAAGCCAATTTAAAACGCATCAATAAATCTCTTACTATTCCCGCTAATCAAAATAACGGCACGGAGTCCTTAAATGCTGCCATGGCCACTTCCATTATTGCTTCGGAGTTCTTCCGGCAGCTAAAACAATCTTAATTGGTACCGGAGTAATTTTTACGTTTTTTCTTTCCCAGGGCGGGCAGCGAATAGCTGAATCCCACAGACACGTTTGGCATGTATTGAAAAAGACTTCTGCCGGGTGTCCTTAAATGAGGGTACTTGTTGAGCTCCATGTTAAAACACAGATTGGGATTGTTTTTGAAACGGTATCCAAATCCAATGCCAAGTTTGAGCATAGAGTTTAATTGGTTATCATTTACAGATGCCGGGTATTTTTGGAGAGGTGTGAATTGCCCCGCAAAATAACCAATCTGAGAATAAAGGAAATACGATTTTTTGCTTACGAGATAATACTTTAATTCAATTTCCATGTTGTGGCGAAAAGGACGTGTCTTTTCGCCGGGAAACATCACCCTGTTTTGAGTGGCCATGTAACCTATACCCACACTCAAACGGTCAAAAATAAAATAATGCACTTTTGGATTAATGTTGAGTACCGATCCGGGTTCTCTGTTCAGGCCAATGCCCAAACCCAGGTTCGTTTGAAATCCAAACTGAAAGGTGTTTTTCTTAAGAAAAAGAAGGTTGGAATTCTCGGTTTTGTTCTGCGCTTCTGTCAAAAGCAGAATAAGTGTAGAAACGATGGTGAGTTGGATTTTCATAATGCCTTTTATTCTTATTTTCAGTAAGACGTGAAGGCGGATAAAAAGTTACATGAAGCGAGAAGGTTCTGAAATAAACTACTTCGTAGAAACGCTGCCTTTATAGCGTAATTTGTGCGGACCTTTTGGGTCGTTACTGTTAAGGTACACAACACGGTCTTGCCTGCCATAAACTGTTTGTGTATTAAAGGTAACAAGCACTTTTGCGCTTTGTCCCGGTAAAACAGGCTGTTTTGGAAAGTCTACGGAGGTGCAGGAGCAGGCGATTTCCACGTCGGTAATGATTAAAGGCGCGTTACCGGTGTTGCTGATCTCGTATTCGTTTTTAACCACAGTCCCTCTTTTTACGAAACCAAAGTTTTTCTTTGATTCCTTTATCTCAAGTTTGGCTTGTGCGGTGATGCTCAAAGCTGGGAAAAGAAAAAACAAGATGACCAGGCACCTTAAATAAAAAATCCCCTCGTTTTTACGGAGGGGATTTCTAACTATTTGAAAGAGATTAGCCACCGGTTGTTGCTGCTGGTTTAGCTTTAATTTCTCCTTTAATACGAACTTTTTTGGTTGCGAATTTAGCATTAGAAGTTACGGTTACATTCTTTTCAAAACGTCCTTCACGGCGGGTATCATATTTTACTTTGATTACACCACTTTTTCCAGGCAGGATAGGTTCTGTTGGCCAGCCTGGTTTACCATCAATAGTGGTCGCAGTGCAACCGCACTCGCCCGATACGCTGGTAATGGTTAAAGGTGATTTACCGGTGTTGGTGAATTTAAATTCACGCAAGCCGTTAGCATCATAATCAATCACACCGTAGTCCAGCAACTCTGTTTCAAATTTAATATCAGGGGCATTAGGATCCATATTCGGGATCACAGACTCCTGAGCTTTTGAAGCAAACTGAAGACCTAAGAGAATAAAAAGAAATGAAATAACTTTTTTCATAATTAACTTAACTTACTTTATTAACCTTTCTTTTCAACAGGAGCTCCTGCAGGAGTTGGGTTTTGAGGGAAGTCAGTTTCAACTGGTTTTGGTTCAACAGTTCCTTTAATTGTTAAAACCACATTACCGCTTTTTGCGTTAGAGTTAACAGTAACTGTTTTGTAGATACCACCCGGACGGTTAGTGTCGTATTTTACTTTAATCACACCGCTTTTACCTGGCAGAATTGGTTCTTTAGGGCATTGAGGAACTGTACAACCACAACTTCCCTGGCAATTTGTAATAACCAATGGCTCTTTACCGTTGTTAGTGAATTTAAACTCACACTCACCGTTACCACCTTGTTTGATAGTACCGTAATCGTGTTCCATTTTATCCATTTTAATGTCTGCTAAACTTGTCGCAGCTGCAGGGGCAGCAGTAGCTCCGTGATCGTGTCCGTCACCGGCACCATGACCATCTTGTGCGAAAGTAAAAGCAGTTAGACCTGCCACTAAACCTAAAGTAAAAACTAACTTTTTCATATTGTGTCTTTTTTTTAATTTATTGAAATTAATACTAATATCGTGCCATAAAGATATTACAAACACGGGATTCTTTCCGTAATTTTACGAAATTTAACAAAATATTTTTTATTACTTTAACATGGAGATAGCCAAAACTTACAATCCCGGCGAAGCAGAGAGCAAATGGTATCCGTACTGGATGCAGAAAGAATTTTTTAAATCAACTCCCGATAACCGTCCACCTTATACCATCGTCATTCCGCCACCTAACGTAACCGGCGTGTTACATATGGGGCACATGTTAAACAACACCATTCAGGATGTGTTGATTCGCCGTGCGCGCATGCTCGGTTACAACGCTTGCTGGGTGCCAGGCACAGACCATGCAAGTATTGCTACCGAAGCAAAGGTTGTAAAATTGCTTGCCGATCAGGGAATTAAAAAAACGGATATTTCACGAGATGAATTTTTAAAACATGCCTGGGACTGGAAAGAAAAATACGGGGGAATTATTTTAAAACAACTCGAAAAACTTGGTGCCAGTTGCGATTGGGACCGTACCCGTTTTACCATGCAGGAAGACATGAGTGAAGCGGTACTGGATGTGTTTGTGGATTTGTACAACAAGGGAAAAATTTACCGCGGCGTGCGTATGGTAAACTGGGACCCTCAGGGTTTAACAGCCGTAAGCGACGAAGAGGTAATTCACAAAGAGACCAATAGTAAATTGGTTTACGTAAAATATAAAATTGAAGCTTCGGCAGGTTCAAGCTCCAACGAGTATATTACCGTGGCCACCACACGTCCTGAAACCATTATGGGCGATACCGCGGTATGCGTGAATCCTAACGATGAACGTTACACACACCTGAAAGGAAAAAACATTATTGTGCCTGTTGTAAACCGGGTAGTGCCGATTATTTTTGATGAGTACGTAGATGCTTCTTTTGGTACCGGTGCTTTGAAAGTAACACCTGCACATGATATCAACGACTTTAATCTCGGACAAAAATATAAACTTCCTACCATCGATGCTTTGACTGCTGATGGTAAAATTAGTGAAGCGGCAGGGGCTTATGTGGGTATGGATCGTTTTGCCTGTCGTAAACAAATTATTAAAGACCTTCAGGAACAAGGACTGGTTGAGAAAATAGAGGACATAAAAAATAAAGTAGGTTACAGTGAACGTACGGATGCTGTCATAGAACCTAAACTCTCCATGCAGTGGTTTCTCAAAATGGACGAAATGAGTACGCCTGCGCTGGACGCCGTGATGAACGGGGAGGTAAAATTGATTCCTGAAAAATTCATCAACACTTACAAACACTGGATGGAAAATGTGCACGATTGGTGCATTAGCCGTCAGTTGTGGTGGGGACAGCGTATCCCAGCCTGGTACGATGCCAATGGAAACACAGTGGTTTGTAAAACGAAGGAAGAAGCTATTGAAAAACTTAAAATTAAAAATTCAAACTTCAAAATCGAAGATTTGAAACAGGATGAAGATGTACTCGATACCTGGTTCTCTTCCTGGCTCTGGCCTTTAACTGTGTTTGATCCGAATGTAATTAAAACCGGATGGGATAAAGCGAATGCCGATGTTAAATATTATTACCCCACGAACGATCTGGTAACTGCCCCTGAAATTTTATTCTTTTGGGTAGCGCGTATGATCATGGCCGGAAAAGAATACACTGGTCAAAAACCATTTAGCAACGTATACTTAACAGGAATTGTGCGTGATAAGCAGGGACGCAAAATGAGTAAATCTCTTGGAAATAGCCCTGATCCTATTGACCTTATAGCAAAATACGGGGCCGATGGCGTGCGCGTAGGTATGTTGTTAAGTTCTCCGGCTGGTAACGATCTGCTCTTTGACGAAAGTTACTGTGAGCAGGGAAGGAACTTCGCAAACAAGGTTTGGAACGCGTTCCGTTTGATTAAAGGCTTTGACTTAGGTAAAGTAGATCAACCTCAATCCTCAAAAGCGGCCATTACCTGGTTTGAAAATAAATTATCCGAGCAGTTAGAAATCATTAACGATCACTATTCCAAATACAGAATGAGTGATGCACTGATGGCAACATATAAATTGGTTTGGGATGATTTTTGTGCCTGGTATCTGGAAGCAATCAAACCGGAGTTTGTAGACGGCAAAGCATTGCCAATTGACAAAACAACTTACGATGCAACGATCCATTTCCTTGAGCAGCTGCTAAAAATTATGCATCCCTGGATGCCTTTTATTACGGAAGAAATCTGGCATTTGCTCTCCGAACGTGCTGACATGGATTGTATCATCGTTGCCGAATGGCCGAAAACAAAGACGTTTAACAGTGAACAGTTGGCAGAGTTTGAGGTAGGTAAAGAGTTGGTGACCATGGTAAGAAATGTGCGCGCACAAAAACAAATGTCACCTAAAGAAAAACTGGAGGTGATAGAAAAATCTTCTGCAC
>CAZMHW010000050.1:10512-13516 GCA_964566105.1 uncultured Akkermansia sp. | reverse complement strand
CAGTACCCATTGTTATGATCATGTTCTATGCCTTTGCCTCGCTCGAACTGATTAGTGAAGAAATTGAAGATCCCTTCGGTACAGATTCCAACGATCTGCCCACCGATGAGATTTCAGTAAAAATAAAAGAAAACGTACGCGAAATATTATTAGGAGATGGCGATTAATTACGATTATACACATAAAGGTGATTTCGAAATGAAAGTCACCACTTTTTTTGGACTGGAAGAAATTCTTGCCAAAGAATTAATGCAACTGGGAGGAAAAGACATCACCATTTTTAAACGCGGTGTTTCTGTGGTTGGTGACCTGGGATTTTTATATAAAGCTAACCTATGCCTGCATACGGCTTTAAAAGTAATTATTCCAATTACAAAGTTCACAGCCAATAACGAACACGAATTATACGACACCATCAAACTCATCGATTGGGAAAGGTTTATTTCCAATACCGATTCCATTATGATTGAAAGTGTTTTGAATTCCGAAATTTTTACGCACAGTCAATTTGTATCTCAAAAAATAAAAGATGGTATCGTAGACCGTTTTCGAGAAAAAACCGGTAAACGTCCCGATGTAGATCTTCTGCATCCTGCATTTAAACTGTATGTACATATTTATAAAAACGAAGTAAGTCTTAACATTGATAGCAGTGGCGACCCGCTTTACAAACGCGGTTACAGGTCAGATATTAACGAAGCGCCTATGAAAGAAGTGCTCGCGGCAGGACTTGTTAAGCTGAGCGGTTGGGAAAAACACCTTTTACTCGTGGACGGCATGTGTGGCGCAGGTACTATTGCCATAGAAGCCGCCTTATGGGCAAACAATATTCCACCGGGATATTACCGCAACGAGTTTGGTTTTATGCGCTGGCGCAATTTTGATGAAAGCACTTACGATACCATCTTCGAAAGCAGCGTAAATAAAATAAAGGAAGATAAAGTAGAAATTATAGCCAACGATATTGACGCGCCCACACTCAAAAAGGCCAAGGTTAATACCAAAAACGCTAAAGTGGATGATGTTATTACCTGCATCAATCAGTCATTCTTCGATATGCAACCCACAAGGCAGGGAGGTGTTGTTATTCTGAACCCACCTTATGGAGAACGGTTGCCGGTATCAGAGATTGAGCAGTTGTATAAAGAAATAGGAAATAAACTTAAAAAAGATTTTAAGGGTTTTAGTGCCTGGATAATTACAAGTAGTCCGGAGGCTATCAAAAGTATTGGCTTGCGACCTTCCAGGAAAATCCAGATTTATAATGGCTCGTTGGAATGCCGCTATTTAAAATTTGAACTTTACGATGGAAGCAAAAAAGCCTCCAAAAATCCTGATACGATGACGCGTAGGTGATCTTTCCGATTTCATTTTTCTCAGAATGGGCAGTATCAAAATAATCAGTCTTGTAATTTTTATCTGGAATTTAACACTTCAGTGTCAGAGTCAAATACAAAAAGAACCCGATAGTCCAGCCTCGTCAAACAACACAACTGCAAAACCTGACGCAGTAAAAAGAATAATGGACAGTTTGCTGAAAATTGCCGGACCTAATGCCAGAATTAGTATTGAAGGAAGCCCCGAAACTAAAATAGACAGTTCAGAAACCAAAGGACTGGCAGGTTCTGAGCTTAAAACCCTCAATAGTAAAGCACTCGACTCACTTATTAAATCATCAGATAAAAAGTATACGTTTCTGCATTTTTGGGCAACCTGGTGCACTCCGTGCCGGAAAGAATTTCCGGAACTGGTGAAGGAGGTATCTGCTCTGATAAATACCGATGTTATTCTGATTTCATGTGATTATGACTCGGAGGAACAACGAAAAAAAGTTCTGGCGGTCTACAAAAAACTTAACACTCAACTTCCTGTTTTTATAAACCAAATTAATGATCCCTCGGATGGTATGGGCATAAAATCACAACAGGAACTTTTAAAGAATTTTGGTTCGAATTCAAAAGGTGGCTTGCCCTATAATATCCTCATAGAAAATTCTTCCCGTAAAATAATAACCGAGGCGGTCGACTACAAAGAAGTGATAAGCAGAAGCAGGTAAAATTCTGAGATCCCTCTACCTTTAGTTTGGCGAAAATGGACAGCCGCTTTTTAAAACACCTGAAACTTTTTGAACAACTCTTCCCTTTTTCTCACAGATACAGGAATTTCAGTACCGTTGGTAAGGCGAACATGTGAGGTCTCTCTTGAATAGGAAACAATGCTTCGTATGTTAACCAAATAGGAATGGTGTATTCTTAAGAGAATATCCGTCAGTGCATTTTCAAACTCCTTTAAATTTTTGTAAGAAGTATATTGCTTCTCTCCTGTAACATAAATTTCAGAGTATTTACCCAGAGCTTTTATAAACAAAATGTCTTTTTTATTTATCGCTATGTATTCATTTTTATAATTCACCATCAGTCCTTCCTCTGTTTCTGCTTTGGGTTGACCCGATTCTAATTTTGCAACGACCGAACGGTTTCTATGCGCATTCTCGTATAGACTAAGTACCCTTTTTACCGCCGCTCTGAATTCATTAATATTTACAGGTTTTAAAACATAATCTACTACATTGTGTTTAAAAGCCTGTATCGCATAGTCCTTATAGCAGCTTACTATCACGATGTACACAAAATCCTTAACGTTTTTAAGCATGTCAAAACCTACACCGTCACTCAATTCAATATCCAGAAAAAGTACGTCGTAATCAATAGTCTCCAGCATATCTCTGCCACTGGCAACCGAATTAGCCTCGTCTATCTTTTTTACGATTGGAAAATGTTCCTCCAGGAGGCTTTTTAAATACAAGCGATTGATTTTATGATCGTCGACAATTAGTACTCTCATAGTTTGGGTGTTAAATACTGCCTAAAAATAACTATTTTATAAACAGGCTTTCCCGATTTTCGATCAATACTATTTTTAAACAGATATACCTAAAAAAACAACACTTATCCACAAAACAAGTCAGTTTTTACTCATAAAAAGCGTTATTTCTGCTCTTATA
>CAZMHW010000050.1:0-10487 GCA_964566105.1 uncultured Akkermansia sp. | reverse complement strand
TCAGTCAGGAAAGTTAATTTGGAAACTTCTACAAAAATTAAGCCGCGAGTGCTTTAAACAACAAAAGGATTTGAGTGGTGGAATGGCCTCGTAAAAATAGCGGCTCCGACAAAAAAATAAAACCTGTGCCCGGAGACAAATCAGGTGCTTTTTATTAGAAACTTACCTTCCATTACAGGAATTACGGGGCACTGATTGGGTGTAAGACAGTATTTAATATCACGTTCGAGATCTAATTTTTCAAGACGGTTGCGGTGCGATGAGTTACCGAGAAAACCGAAAAGATCGTGTTTTGCCAATTTATACAATTCCATTGCAGCGATAGTAGAATCACAAGCCGATTTAAAATCGTATTTGTAAATAAGTTGTTCTGCTACTGCACCCGCAAAAAGTGTGTCTTCCAGGTTGAATTTATTTTTCCAACCTGCGCAGAGGAATAAAACATCTCTTTTTTCCTTCTTCAGAAATTCCACTACCGTATCGAGATTCAAAAAACTGCCAATCACTACTTTGTGAGCTTGTCGGGCGACACTTATAGCTAACGTTCCATTTGTTGTAGTAATAGCAATGGTTTTGCCCTTTACTTTTGCGTTCATGTATCCAAACGGACTGTTTCCAAGGTCAAAACCCTCCACTATTTCTCCATTCCGTTCGGCCGCCACCAGAAAACCGTTTTCCTTGTATTCTTTAGCCTCCTCTACAGTTGCCACCGGAATCATCTTGGCTACCCCATTATAAAAGGCAGTGGTAATAGCCGAAGAGGCTCTCAGCACATCAATAACAACTACAACCGATTCTGGGTTATGGAATAATGGGTAAGACTGGGGGCTAAAACAAACTTCGATATTCATACTTGGCTTTCTAAGAGACGCAACTCACACGCAACCGGAAGTTAGCAGTGGAAGCGTTGCTATTTGCGCAAACAAACATAGCATTTTTTTAATTATTATAAAATCGATTCGCTTAAATACCTGCAAGTGAGGCACCAAGAGTGTTTTGAGGCCACTAAAATCTCCCGCCCATGAAGGGGCTGTGTGAAAAAGCAAGGCTAAAATTTACCCGTCAAAGCCAAAATTGTGCCCAAAAAAACATAAATTTAAACCATGATAGATTTTATTAAATCAAAGATTCAAACCTCGGTAGATCTTAAGAGTTCGTTATTAAGCAACAAGGCTCTTTTAGAAACGGTGGATGCAGTTGTAAAAGACATTACACTCAGTTATAAAAATGGCGGAAAGGTTTTGTGGTGTGGTAATGGTGGCAGCGCCGCAGATGCGCAACACCTGGCAGCCGAGCTTAGCGGCAGGTTCTATTACGATCGTCCACCTCTGTTTTCGGAAGCCCTGCATGTAAACACAAGTTATATCACAGCAGTAGCTAACGATTACAGCTACGATATTATCTATAGCCGGCTGGTGGAAGCCATGTGTAAAAAAGGAGATATTTTGATAGGCCTAAGCACCAGTGGCAACAGTGGTAATGTGATAAAAGCCCTGGAAAAAGCCAACGAAATGGGAGTCATCACTGTGGGTTTTACCGGCCAAACAGGTGGAAAAATGAAAGAGCATTGCAAGTACCTCGTAAATATTCCAAGTACCGACACCCCGCGCATCCAGGAATGCCATATGCTTCTCGGTCACACGATTTGTGAGATGGCGGAAATCAATTTATTTCCGAAGAAATAAATGAATTCATGATTGAAACCGCAATAATACTTGCCGGAGGGTTTGGCACACGTTTGCAGACAGTTGTAAACGATCTTCCAAAACCCATGGCGCCTGTAAATGGAGAACCTTTTTTAAATTACCAACTCAATTATTTGAGGTTTTACGGCATCAAACATGTCATTCTCTCCGTTGGGTACCTCGCCGAAAAAATTCAATCTTTCTATAAAAACGAATACCGGGGGACTGAGATCTCCTACGTAACCGAAAACTCGCCCCTGGGAACGGGTGGAGGAATAAGACTTGCCATGGAGCAGTGTAAAGACGAGCTCGCTCTGGTTTTAAACGGGGACTCCTTTTTCGACATTGATCTTAAAAAATTTTACGCATTGCATCTGCAGGAAAAAGCAGAAATGTCGCTTTCGCTCAGAAGAGTGAACGACGCCTCGCGTTATGGCACTATTGAAACAGAAAACGATCACAGGATAAATTCTTTCAAAGAAAAAACAGGGCTTATTCAATCTGGTAGGATCAATGCAGGCACATATATTCTTGCAAAGGATCTTTATTTGAAACATACGCCTGCCGCATCCAACTTTTCTATTGAAAAAGACTTTTTCGAAAAACAATTGAACCACGTTATTATCAAGGGATTTGAATTTGAAGGATACTTTATAGACATTGGCATTCCTGAAGACTACACAAAAGCGCAACATGACTTTAAAGGATTTAAATATAAATAAAAGCTGGACCTTGTTCTTAGACCGGGACGGGGTCATCAATAAGAAACTCGAAAACGATTATGTAAAACACTGGATCGAATTTGAGTTTATTGACGGGAGCATTGACGCTATAAAATATCTGTCAACGCTCTTTGGAAAGATCGTGGTTGTTACCAATCAACAGGGAATTGGAAAAAGACTTTACCGGATTGAAGATCTGGAATTAATTCACAAAAACATGTTGTATGAAATCGCTTACCATGGTGGTAAGATAGATAAAGTATATTTTTCACCTTACCTGCATTCAGAAAATCATCCCACCCGTAAACCGGGAATTGGCATGGCTTTAGATGCTAAAAAAGATTTTCCGGAAATTGATTTTTCTAAAAGTATCATTATCGGAGACAGTATGAGTGATATGGAGTTTGGCAGAAATGCCGGCATGAAAACTGTTTTTATAAGTGATGCTCCCAAACAGGATGAAAAAATAGATTTTAATTTTACAACTCTGAATAACCTGGTTATTTCTTTACAAAACACACTTTGAAAATCTCTATCATAACCATCACTTATAACTCTGCCGCCACGATTGAAGAAACTCTACTGTCGGTAATTAATCAATCTTATAAGAACATTGAGTACATTATTGTAGATGGTAAATCGACAGATGACACTTTAAAGATCGTTGAAAAATACAAAGACAAAATCTCAAAAATTCTTTCTGAAAAAGACAAGGGCCTGTACGATGCCCTGAACAAGGGAATTGACATGGCCACCGGCGATGTTGTTGGTATTTTGCACTCTGATGATTTTTACATTGACTCGGAAGTAATACAAAAATACGTTTCGGTGTTTGAGTCCCGTAAGGTCGATTCGGTTTACAGCGACCTTTATTATGTAGATAAAACAGATACGAATAAGATCATCCGAAAATGGAAAAGCGGAGAATATTCAGAAACGTCTTTTATAAATGGCTGGATGCCGCCACACCCCACTTTTTTTGTAAAAAAAGAAGTCTACCGCACGTTCGGCAATTTTAAAACCCAGTTTAGGAGCGCCGCAGATTACGAATTAATGTTGCGTTTTATTCAACGACACAAAATAAGTATTGCTTATTTACCTGAATTCACTGTTAAAATGCGGGTGGGTGGCAAAAGTAATGTTTCCTTCCAAAACCGCGTCAATGCCAATATGGAGGATCGTATGGCCTGGAAAATAAATGGCCTCAAACCCAGGTTTTATACCCTGTATTTGAAGCCACTAAGAAAAATATTTCAGTTTTTTAAATCGACTTAATCCTTCACGAATTTAATTACTTTCAGCGATGCTCCTGAAGCGTCATTTATTTGAAGGAGATACACTCCTTTTGAGAGTACTTCAAGCTTTAACTTTTGTTCTCCTGAAGCGGCCATCTGATTTATCAACACGCGTCCGCTCATGTCTGTAATTGCTAACGAAACATCTGCTAGTCCTGTTTTTATAAACAACTCTTCTTTTGCGGGATTAGGGTAAACCAAAAATGAACCGGCAACCGATCCATTAGAAGAAATCCCGGTGCATTCCTGCACAGTCATTTCAACAGCGCTTGACCCCGCACATCCGTTTGCATCCATGTATGTATAACTCACGGTATAAACACCCGCACCTGTGAGAGCAGGACTAAACACATTTCCGCTTACGCCTGTTCCACTCAAACTTCCACCACCGGGAGTACCTGTAAAAACAACATCGTCCGTAGAACACACCAATGTGGAGGTAACGCTCACATTTACAACCGGGTTGGTATTTATTGTCGCTACAACGGGAATCCGGGAACTTTCGCATTCCTCTCGGGTAACCTTCCAGTTATAGAAAAAATAATACGCACCGGCTCCGGCACTCGAACCTGTAATATTAACACAACCACCCACATTGTATGGGTAAGCAACACCCGAATTAGTTCTGTAAAGAGAAGAAATAGAGGAACTGCTCAGGCCAAGTTGGTAATTTGTTCCCGGCACCAGATTGTAATTTAATACAACTGTATTAGCCCCTACAGCTAAATTTACAGTAGTTGAATTCAAAATCACATTCCCGGGACTTCTCAGTTGAATAACCCTGCTGCCGGCGGTTTGCGCATAAACCACTACTGAATTGAGAACACCCCCCTGAAGGACGTCAAAAATCAG
The DNA here is from genome assembly GCA_964566105.1 of uncultured Akkermansia sp. Lineage (GTDB taxonomy): Bacteria > Bacteroidota > Bacteroidia > B-17B0 > Aurantibacillaceae > Aurantibacillus. The sequence continues at coordinate 5,933 of CAZMHW010000050.1, read as the reverse complement.
CCACTGCGCGTTATTGTTAAGGTAACCTCCACCCGTATTACTCAATATTCCACCAAAAACAGGTGTTTGTGTAATACTGTTTGCGGCGTAATATGTAGTGGTACTATTTAACAAAGGCGTTGTAAACAAATTCCCTGTTCCCAATAAGGTACCGCCAAACTGGTTGTCATACCACTTAATGGTCGAACTGCCTGAAGCACTTAATACAAGTGTATTACTCTCACAGCCTGAAGCTCCTGAAACGCTTGGACTGGATACAGGAGCGTTTACAACGATGTAAGATGTTTTAGTCATACTGTCTACGACACTTGAACATCCGGTGGACTTAAGTTTAACAGAATAAATACCAGGTGCAGTGTAAGTGTGGGTAGCGTTGGTTGCCGTAGAAGTAGCGCCATCTCCAAAATTCCATACATAACTTAAACCATTTAATGTAGTGTTACTAAAACTCACACTTGCAGGAGCAGAACAAAAATTAACGGTGCTGGCGTTGAAATTAGATCCCACCACACCCGCAACATAATTTGCCCCAACACCCACAGCATACCATGCACGGGTAGTTTGGATCACTTCATTACTACAAGTTCCAAAGAGATCACGAGCTGCCTGAATGGTTAAATTTCTGGCGCCCGCAAAATTGGTACTCGGCGTAAAATAAACTGTAAGAGCCCTGAACGCGATTTTTGCTGCATTGGTAATACCAAGTCCGGTAACAGAATACGCATTGGAAAGGTCATTCGTGCCGGATCCCCCGGTTGTAAGCAGATAGAACCAGTAATTGCTGACACCACTGTTAGTATGCACCCCGCCATTGTCTGCAGTGCCAGTATAATAATTTGTTCCTCCATAGGTGTCGGGATCTCCGAATGAATTTGGATTAGACATACTTCTAAGTCCTGCTCCACCATTGGTAATATCCTCCCCAATCTTCCAGCTCCAATTAGTTGGTCTTGCATAATTCTCAATAGAGTTTCCGAATATATCCGAAAAGCTCTCATTGAGAGCGCCAGATTCGTTGCTGTAATTCAGATTTCCAGTATTAGAGGTTAAGCCGTGCGTAATCTCATGACCACACACATCCAAACCTGTAAAGATTTTGAAGGAGCCTCCGTTGCCGTCGCCATAGGTCATGCGCTGACCGTCCCAGAAGGCATTGGTATAATTTGTCTGGTAATGCACATAACTCAATAATTTAAATCCATTGTTATTGATGCTATTCCTGTTATGTTGTGAGAAATAATAGTCATATGTTTTTTCAGCGCCCCAGTGTGCGTCGGTCGCAGCCTGGTCAAAGCCGGTATTGGTCCAGCTTGTACTTGTATTTGTAAAATCGGTAGTACTGTAGGTGGATGTATTCATCATGTTGTAGGTCTCTACTCCAAGTCCTCTTTGCGACTCTCTAAGTCTATAAGTGCTCCCGTTCTGATCAATGGTAAGCGTTTGCGTACCACTGTATTTGGTAAGTGCAGTACCAGGGGTATTCACTGTGCAAATGAGATTTTGTTCATCCAGGATTTGACCGTTGGCAGCGTTTACGAATACATTGGCCCTATATAAAGGTTGTTCAGCATAAATATTAAAACGAAAAGCTGAATACACTTTTCCGTTTTTTTCAAAAACTACTTTTGTACCGTGCGGATAATATGTAAAATCGGGTTGATTCAGAGCTTCACGCATGTGACGTTCTTCTGCGGTATTTTCCCATTTATATTTTTCAGCTTTTACCTTGGCAAGCGCAAAAGTAAGAGCCTGATCTTCACTGATTAAAAAGTCAGTTGATGCCGATGCCAGATCTGTCAGATCTCCATTCATGGAAATTAACTTACCGTTTAAACAATGCGCCATGATAATTTTACCTGCTACCTCGTAACCTCTCTGATACAATCCCAATTTAAGGTGCGTAAAACCCAATTCGTCCCTCTCTGTTTTTTGAATAACCGATTTAGTGACACCTGTATTAAATACCAAAGCATTTACAAAATCTTCCACTTCACTTTGATTCACCCGGTACGACTCTTTCAACCGGATAAAATTTAATTGATTTCCGGAAGTGTAAAATACTTCTTCCGCGTAGGGAAGCAATTTTGAATTTTCCTGAGCGATACTGATGTGCCCCAGAAACATAAAGCAAAAAGCTGCAATGTTTTTTTTCATACCTGTGTTTATTCGGCAAAAGCTAGATCGACTTTTATTTCACTCATAAAAGTGTCTATGTTCCGCACTGTTAGTAGTTTATTTTAAAGTGACAATATAGTGCTTTGAGCCTGAAAGAAATAAAAAAAACAAGCGTTTTTATCAAAAAAAAGCCGATTTAACACTATTCCTAAATTTAGATTTAGTTTTTAAAACAAGACATCCGCATAGGCTTCTGTTTTGTCAAAAACAGCCTTAGCGTAGGGGCATAAAGGAAGTATCTTGTAATGGTGCGCACGTGCAAAATCTACCGCGGCCTGAACCAACACTTTGCCTAAACCTTTACCTTCGTTACCGGGTTTTACCTCCGTGTGTTCAATAATAAATTTGGTATCGCCCGCAAATACATAGCTTAGCTCTGCTATTCTTTTGGCGTTTTCCTCGAGATAAAAAACACCTTTCGTGCCTTCCTTACTGTGCTTTACTTCCATGATCTTCTTAGTTTAAATGGGGTACCCCCTCACAATTTACAAACAAAGATCCACAATTTAAAACACAGTCCGTAATACCTTATTCAGATACAATTATTTTTTGTTTCACTGGTTCATTTCCAATAATACCAGATATGTAATACATTCCTTTTGCAAGTTCTGTCAGTACAATAATTCTGCCATTTGACGTGTTCAGAGAAATACTTTTAATGAATTGTCCTTGTTGATTAAACAAACTTAAGCTCACATCCGAATTTGATTTAATATTCACAACACCCTTATTTGGATTGGGATATACTTCCAGTAAAGCAGAATTTTGATTTTGCTGATTTAGTCCTAAACACGCCGCAACACTTTGTGTAATTGAAGCGGAAGCGTGGCAATTGCTCTGATTACTGCCAGTTACAGTATACGTAGTAGTTACAGTCGGTGTCACTATCAAAATAGCATTATTACCCCCTGCACTCCAGGTATAGGTAGCAGCTCCCGCAGAAGCCAAAGCAACCACTTCTCCGGCACACGTTAAGCTGGAACTACTGCTGATGCTTATCGCCGGATTCGGTGAAACAGAAATGGAAACCGTCGCTGTTCTGTTTGGACAACCTGCATTATTTCCCCGCACCGTGTAAGTTGTGCTCACTGATGGAGAAACCATTGTGCTTTGCGAAATTGTAGAAGGTAACCATGTATAAGTACTGGCGCCGCTGGCATTCAGAGTTACTGAACCTCCGGCACAAATAACAGAATTGCTGGCGTTCACGATGAGAGTTGGAGTTACGTTTACATTCAACAAAACAGACGTCGTTCCGGTACATGTTCCAATCTGCCCCACGACTGTATAGGTAGTAGCACTTGTCGGATTAACGCTTGCGTTAGGCGTCGCGGCACCTGTGTCCCATGTGTAAGAAGCTGCGCCGGTAACATGCAGCGTTGCTGTATTTCCAGCACATAAAACCGAAGGTGTTGAGGAAGCGGTAAGTGACAAAGTGGTAGATGTTCCAAGAGTGTAAGACTGACTTGCCGTGCAGCCATTACTGTTTGTAACAGTAACAGTATAAACACCGGACAGGTTGGTGGAAACAGTTCTTGTCAACGCACTGGTAGACCATACATAGGTAAATGGTCCTGGTGCAGTACCCGTAGCTGTAAGGGTGCTGGAAGTACCCGGGCAAATATTTACAGGATTACTTGCTATAGAAATGGTGGGTTGAGAGATCGTTACTGTTGCCGTTCTTTCGGTAGAACAGCCATTGGTACTTGTAATAATGCAGGAATAGGTGGTGGTGACACTTGGAGAAACACTGATGGAAGAAGTCGTTGCTCCTGTCGACCACTGGTAAGTATTCGATGCGCCTCCCGGACCTCCTCCCGCAATAACAGACATTGTTAAGGGATTACCACCCGGGCAATTACTCAGGTTGGCAGGATTGATCTGTGCATTTGGTGACGCAAATACCTGTACAGTTTGTGTGGAGGGCACACTTGCACCAGAAGCATTGGCCACTACAAGCGTAATGGTATAAATACCTTGTCCATTAAACGTAAGTGTTGGGTTTTGAGCGGTTAAGGTATTAGAACCACCAGGCCCCGGACCACCAGCGGTAACAACGTAGGTCCAGCTGGTAGGCGAACCCGTGGAATTGTCGGTGATCTGCACCACGTTGGCGGTTCCGGAACATACCGGATTTGGACTAAACGAAAAGCCTGCTTGTGGCACCTGAGCCGCTGCAGCCTGAGAAATGAAAATCAAAAGACTTCCTGCAAAAAATGAAAGTAAATTTTTACGTACCATGTGTGTTTATGTTCTTTTAAGATGTGTGTTTGACTGTTCTTTTTGCCGCAGGTTTAACTGCCGGTAAATACTATCCATGTTATTAAGAGAACCCAGAACCGGAAGAAGAGAATATTTACCGGACCTAAAGTAAGAGTTTAAAGTTGTTTTAGTCCCTAAATGAGGTAAATTAAAAGTTTTTTGCGGTGAAAAAGAGATCTTTAACAGTCTCATTTTTCTAATAATCCCCCCTCAGGTTTCGTAACGACAAATCCAGTTTCCAAAATAACAAAACTTCTTACATATGTAGGTTCAGGCCTTTCAACTCATACACTGCCGTTAAGTTGTTTAGGATATTTGTATTAAATCACATAGCCATGAAAACAACAATGCCTTTCGCCCCTAAACACATTCTTTGGATTGCATTAATTTTGTGTTTTACTTTTGTTCATGCCTCCCAACAAAAACACAGTTTCGCGTCAAAAACCGCTCTTACAAAAAGAGACACTTCTTGCTGTCTGCAAATTTATGGACGGATCACATTCAAGAATAACCCTCTTATAGGGAATTATAAAGCAGAGTTACTTTATTTTGGTGAAACTGTTGATTCAGTGATGTTAAAATGCAACAAATCATTTAAGTTTTATTTAAAAAGAAATTCCCCCTATGCCATCCGAATTTCCAAGCCCGGTTACACCTCAAGGTTAATTTGTATCAACACCAACATCGACGAAACCGGTAATCAAAACAGCGTTTACACCTTTTTCTTCGAAACAGAACTTATTGCGGTAAAAGACGCTATGTTAATGGATAATGAAGCACTGCAGCTTCCCATTGCGCTCATTTCTTTTAATAAGAAAAAAGGCAGATTCGACCACAATCACGAATACACCAGCTTCGTGAAACAAAAAATCTACACAGGCATGTAGAATTTGGCTAACTATTTGCGAAGCCAGTTAAAAAAACGTTTGTTAATGTAAGGAATGTAAAAAAATGCCATTAAGGGCACAAGAATGAGACTCATGATTAAAGTTCTTACCGGCGCAGGAAAATTCACAAGCAAAGGGAACAGGGTCATAGATAGAATTGTTATTACCGGATAAATAAAACACCATACCAATAGTGCGAATTTCCATTTTTTTGGAGGAGGGGGTTGACTCATAATTTTGATCTAATTCTTACAAAAATACGACTAAGCTGTTTGTCTGTGTTTATAATCGAAGACCCTACGATTTAATTTACTGATAACTATCTCTGATTGACCCTGTTAAGTTTAAACAAATTTATTTATATTTGAATCACTAAAAAAAAGCTCATGAAAAAAAACTACCCAAACAAAACCTGGATTGTCATTGCTCTTTGTTTTTTTGCTTTTAACGAAGCATTTTCTCAGTTAGTTCCGGTAATGCAACCTATTCAAGGACCCTCAGCAGTTTGCGCAAATCCGGCAGCTCCTAAAACATTTTCCGTTTCAGCGAGTAACTCACCAAACTTCTACTCCTGGACAGTAACAGGGCCGGGTTCAGGCGGTGTTGTGA
>CAZMHW010000049.1:0-13530 GCA_964566105.1 uncultured Akkermansia sp. | reverse complement strand
GGTGTGTTGAGTTGACCGATGATTTCGGACTGATAAAGTTTAAAAAGAGATTCAATGCGGTTAAAAATAATTTCGAGCTGTTCTTTTTCTTCTTTTGACCAGTTTTTAGCGAACTCGTTCAGGATACCTTTCTTTTTAGGATACTCGGAACTGATGATGTTTTTGAGCTCGTCGCGAAACTCGATGTCGTTAAAACTTTTGTTGTAGTACCACTTTGAAACGTTAGTGTGAGAACGCTGAAGGATCAGGTTCAGTTCTTTTAATTCAGCCACGCTGGGGGCTACCTGCCCCACCACCGTTTCGGTGCGACGTTTACTTTCATTAAGGATAACAACGGTTAGGATAAAAGCGATAACCGTTAACAAAATAAAGATGGCGAAACCCAGTCCTATTCTTCTACCTATGGTAAATCTCATTTTCATCCCTTGTTATTTATCCTTTTCACTTGGTTGATCTACAATTTTCACTCCCAACTCTTCGCCTTTCTTTTTAAAATCATCAGACTTGGCGGTTTCGTTGAGCATACGGTAAATGTAATAAAGCGCTTCGATGGCCTTTACGTTCTTGTTGTCGTTATAATATACTTTATGAATAAACTGTTCTGCCTGTTTAGCCAATTTAACCATGTTCTCCTGAACCATGTCAATTTGCGAGAAATCGGCACCGTAATCGAGCGATTTACTCAAATTTACCGCCTGATTGTAGTACATCAAGCCCATGTTGATATTCGCGGTAGGATTATCAGGTTGGATTTCAAGTACTTTTAACAGCGCTACTTTTGCCACATTCTGCGAGCGGGTATCGTTATTGTCCTTAATGAACACCGCGGAATACTGACTTCCTACTGCGAGGAAGTATTTTACGTCATCGGCTGTAAAATCCGTGTTAGGTTCAGCCAATTTGGCCAGTTCCTTGTATTTCTGATAGGCTATGAGGCTTCTTTCATCGTTTACCGAATCCTGTAACAGTGCTCTTGACAGGTTAAAATAATTTTTCGATAAGTTGATCATCAGTTTATTGTTTTGCACAACAAAACTTGAATCCGGCTGTAAACGGTTGGATACTTTCAGAGAAGAAACAATGGTATCGCGCAAAGGAGAATACAATTTAAATTTATCGCTTGCCTTGTACGCGTCAAAATAGATGAAGGCGCGCGTAGTCCAGGCCACAAAATCATTTTTAGTCTGAGGATGCAGCACTACGCTATCGATAGCGAGCATTGCCTGTGCTGTATTTTTAGCACGGTGCAATTGGGATGCCCTGCTCAGCTTATCTTCCTGCGCATATATAGCCACACTAACAAGCATTAGTATGCCCAGAAGTAAGTTTTTAAATATGTGGCGCAAATTGCACATTTTGTTTTTGTTAATTAATCAATATTTACGGCAGCCAGGGCCTTAAAATCTTCATTGGTTTTAAGACCGCCTTTTACTGCGGCATTTTTACTGTATTCAAACTTGAGTTTATTTTCCTGTACTATAAAGTTAATGCTTGCCCCCGATTTACATGCTCCCGGCGCTTCGGCCACTACCAAAGTGCCCTTATTTTTATTCTTGGAAGCGGCATCGCCTACCGGTTTAACCACATCCGGTGTAAAATAGATAATGTGCGCTGTAATTCCCGGGTCGTATGTTTGTGAATTTTTGATCTCAATTTCCTGATTTCCTACCTTTTTTTTGGTAGCAAGGCTTTTGAGTTCGGAAATAAGATTTTCGTTCTTTCCTACTACGTAAACGATGAAATTGTCGACTTTTTTCTTGTCAGGCCACTCAAAATACCGTGTAAAGTTATAAAGGAACACGGCTTTGATCTTTGAATTGGCATCAAACGATGAAGGTTGTTGAAATTTGAATGAGATCAGGCAAAAAACAACCAATAAATATTTAAACGATTTTGACAGATTAAAATGAATCTTACAAAGATAATATTTGATTTTAAATGCCAAATTAATATTGTTTAAATTATTAACTTAGCTCAAAAATCGTCTTAATCTTTGCTTTTTAACGATAAATACAACAATTATACCGATGATGAGCTGATTAACACTTTTTTAGAAAGCGGTGACAACCGTTTTTTAGGGATTCTGTATCAACGTTACGGGCATCTGGTGCTGGGTTTATGCATCAAATACCTTAAAAACAAGGATGAGGCGCAGGATGCGGTCATTCAGATCTTCAGCAACCTCATGAGAGACCTGAAGCGCTTTAAAATTGACTATTTTAAGAGCTGGCTTTACGTTTACAGCAAAAATTTCTGCCTGATGGAATTGCGTAAACGGCAGAGTACGCTAAAAAAGGAGCTGGAACTCATAGAAAATACCCATTTATTTATGGATATGCCCGATCCGGAGCATCTCAAAGAAAGAGAGAAACAAATTGTGTTGATGGAAAAGGCCATAGAACTGCTGAACAAGGACCAGAAAACCTGTATTGACCTGTTTTATCTCAAAAATAAGTCCTACATAGAGATTACTGAGATAACCGGTTATACCGCAAACGACGTAAAAAGTCACATACAGAACGGCAAACGGAATTTAAAAATTAAAATGGAAGCCCTGAGCAATGAGCAAACAGGAGGATAATACACAGAATCAAAAACTGAAAGACCTGTTCTCGCAAAAGAGCAGCGCTGATAACAGTGCTATGGACGACTTTGAAAAAGAAGCCCTGGAGGGATTTTCTATGCTCGCTAGTGAGAAGGACGCTCTTGAACTGAAACAGCAGTTGGATAAGAGGATGTATTCTGAGGTTTTTGTGGAGCAGAAAAAGGAAAAAAGTTACCGCTACTGGTATGCCGCGGCGGGACTGCTTTTAGTAGTTGGTTTTAGTATTTACCTTGTTCAATCGTCGTTTAAAAATAAGGAAACCCCGCTTGCCCTGGAAACCCCTGCTGAGATGCCCGCACGACCAGAAGAGGCGGATAAAACAGAATTGCTGAAAGAATCGGAGACCCTGACCTCGACCGGAGCAGCGGAGCCAAAAACATCTGACAAAACCCCTTTACGTGCAAAAGAGGAAGAAAAACCTGATGCAGTGAAAAGTATTGCCTTAAAAACACAAGCAGGAGCTAAATCAGATGCGGTATCTGAAATTTCGACGGTCACAAGCGCTTACCAGTCGGCCGATGCTGCTCCGCCCATGCAGGAACAGGTTGCCCTGGCCACCAACGCGCCAGCTCCGGAAGAGAAGTCCGTAAAAAAGAGTGTCGCGCAGGACGATGCGAAAAGCCTGGAATATGCTGCCAGTGAAGATCAGGAGATAGCAGCCATCAGTACACAGGAGCGTCGTAAAGAAAAAAATTCCAAACCAAAAAAAGACAAAGCGCTTACTTCAGAAACCCGACCACAGGCCGTGCCTGTAAATGCCGCCGGAGCGTCAGGCGCTAAACCGGAAATACTTTGCGCTTACAGAGAAGGAGAAACCGCTTTGTTCCGTGACGTAAAAAAACTATTGACTGAAAAAGACCTGGTAAAAAAATTCGACGCCATACTTTTTGTATCGTCTAAGGGCAAGGTTGAACGTGCTGAACTCAGCAAATCTTACGATCTGAGCGCTTCGCAACAAAAAGAAGTTGTTAACTTACTCACGAAACTTACCGATTTTGAGATCAGTCAGAATGCAGGAGAAACGTATTTGTATCCTTACAAACTTGTATTCAGGCCCTAAAATTTTACTTCGTTAATTCCTTAAATACATCTTCCATTTTTTGCTCTTCCCTGTTCAGAGTAAGCACACCCAGATTGTTGGCTACAGCAAAATTAAAGATCTCTTTACGGATATCTTCTTTGGAAGTTGAAAATAATTGCCAGGTGGTGTTTTGAAGAAATTTAACCCGTTCAATATCCCTGATTTTTTTTAACTGCTCCTCCGTTACCAGTTTATCAAATTCTACCGTTATTATCTGGCGCAGCGTGTTTTTCTGGAGATTACGCGTTTCATCGTTCGCAACAATTTCTCCCTTATTTATAATGATTACCTTATCGCAAATGGCCTCTACTTCCTGCATGATGTGCGTACTCAACATCACCGTTTTTTGCTTCCCCAGAGAACGGATCAGGGTTCTGATTTCTTCGAGTTGATTAGGATCCAGACCTGTGGTCGGTTCATCCATAATTAACACCTTGGGATCGTGGATCATCGCCTGTGCCAGGCCTACCCGTTGACGGTACCCCTTACTCAATGCTCCTATCTTTTTATTTTGCTCTACCTGCAGACCAGTTATGTCGATCATTTCTTTTACACGCTCCCTGGTATTACTTATTTTATGAAGGTTACCCGTAAATTCAAGAAACTCTTTCACGTACATGTCAAGATACAAAGGATTGTGCTCAGGTAAATAACCAATCTGTTTGCGTACTTCCAGGCTCTGGGTAGCAATATCAAATCCACACACTTTGGCACTTCCTTCCGTGGGTGGAATATAGCAGGTAAGAATTTTCATCATGGTACTTTTACCTGCTCCGTTGGGTCCCAGAAATCCAACGATCTCATTACTTCCCACTTCAAATGACACATGGTTCAGCGCTTTTTGCGTACCGTACAGTTTACTGATATTATTTACACTGATTGACATAGTATTTCAATTTTCGTTAGCTCGTTTTGACTTAATATTTCCGGAATTAACCGTTTACTCTGAATACGTTTGTTTCTACCCAGCCCTTACCCCAATCCTCTAGCTCTTCAGCCGTCCATAATTCAGGATAAAACACCCTTTTTTGAAAACGAGGGGGCAGGTATTTTTGCCAATTGGTACCACCGGTTGCTGAAATATCTCCCGTATTTTGTTGCAGGTACCGCACAGCACTCTTGTAGTGAACCAAAGGCCAATTGATGTTTACATTAACGTCCAATTGTTTAAGGGCATTGATGACTCTTGGATTTCTCCTTTCCTCAGGTGATAGACTCAAATATTTCTGGTAAAGATTTTTGCTTTGATATTCTTTGGCCAGTTCAATAAATTTTTTGGCGTATTTTTTTTCAAATTGTCTCAGGGTAAGCGTTTTTTTACCGGTGGCCAATTCTGTGGCCCCTTTATTCCAGTAAATATGGTTGAATAATTCTTCAATGTCGGCATTTTTACCGGTATAATTCTGGCGGACATCCTTATCCACCAGGTTAATAAAATCGGTGCTGCATATTTCGATCATTCTGTACTGTGCACTCTGGAAACCACTGGCCGGTAACAAAGCCATACGGTATTTTAAAAACTGCTCCTTCTCCATACCGTCAATCATGATCTCAAACGATTTGGTAAGGGCTTCAAAATAACGGTTAATGCGGTTGACACGCTCTACAAAAAAACCAGCGTCCAGTTTTTCTTTCCAACCTTCATCCTTGCCACTCGGAGATATTATTTTTCCATTGTTGGCTATTTGTTCAAACTCATGCATGGACAGCTTGAAATAAAGCTCCGTGATCTGGTGGTACATGATGAAAATGACCTCATCCGGATAATCTGTTTTGGGATTCTGAAGTGTAAGAAGTGTTTCTACCTGGGTATAATCCCAATACGTGAGGTAATTCGATAAAAGTAATCCATCCAGATAACCCGCCAGATCCTGCCCCATTTGGGCATATTTGTCTTCCAGTAAATGTATGCGTTCTTCAATATTTTTTTCCATGAGCGGGAATTTGATTTGATCTGCTTTGTTTGTTGAAAGCGAGTTAAAATTACAAAATTATTACCTACCAATGCCCTTTTTGTCGAGCGCCTTTTGATACGCTGTGGCGTACTTACGGTGTTGTTCGTAGTTAGTAGAAAAATCAGAAAATCCGTTTAAACTTGGCTTTGCACAAAAGAAAATAAAGTTGTGTTTGCTGTAATTCAGGGTGGCATCGATGGCCTGTTGATTTACCAGACAAATGGGCCCAGGAGGCAGACCTTTGTATTTGTAGGTATTGTAAGGCGAATTTATTTCCTTATCCACATCATAAACCCGTTGTACATCGTAATTTTTATTCGCGAATTTAAGCGTAGGATCGGCTTGCAGGGGCATTCCCTTTTTAAGGCGATTGATGTACACTCCGGCAATCTTTTCCTGTTCGCTTTCAATAGCACTTTCACTCTGCACGATGGAAGCAATGGTAATTATTTCAGGGACAGTAAAACCAAGACGTTTGGCCTGGGTAACTCTTGCCGAATTCCAGAGTTTGGCGTAACGTTCTTTTAGAAGACTAAATAATTCGTCGGCGGTAATTGCCCAGCTCACTTCGTAAACACCAGGTACAAGCAGTCCGAAACAATTATCCGGATCGAGTTTAAACAATTCGTCCAGTTTCTTATCGTCCGTCAGAATATCTTCCAAATCCGATCCTCCCAATTCCAGTTTATCGTCACAATATTGTACAAACTCATCCAGATCATGGATCTGTGAATTAAACGTAAGTTTTACCTTTTCCTGTTTATTGTATTTAATCAGGTTAATGATTTGTCGCACTGTCATTCCATTCAAAATACGGTATTTACCCGGATGAATATTTTTGTCCAATTCCATTTCCTTCGCGAGCCATTCAAAAGACTGTACGTTCTGAATAATATTTTCCGAATTAATATCGCTGATGACGTCTTCAAAGGAATCTTCGTGTTCAATGTAAATGTAGGTATAGGATTTATCCTTGAGATTTACACGAGAAAAAAACTTCTTGTACGCGTAAAAACCGGCGACTGCGAGCAATCCCAACACTACCAACGTTACTACAAAACCACTTTTCTTTTTTTTACTCATATGTTGTTTAGTTGCTGCATGGCCATGGTGGCTTTTTGATTTTTAGGATTTTTTTTCAGCACCCGTTCCAGGTATTTTTTTGCCTGAGGTGCGTTCTTTTTATAAAAATAATATCCCGCCAAATTTAATAAAAGTGCTTCATTGTCCGGGTCTAATTTTTCACCCAGAGAATACAAACGCAGAGCTTCGGCTTCAGAACCCTGCACAAGTCTGATATAACCAAGATTGGAATAAGCAGAGACCTGTTTCGGATTTTCCCTGAGTATAAACTCGAATTGTGTTATGGCATCCTTCAGATTGTTGGCTCCCGCCAATGCTGATCCTAATTTATTTCTGAAATCGAGATTATAAGGCGCAAGTTCTACTGCACGTCTAAACCATTTAAAAGCCAGCGGAGCATTTCCACTGTTGTAAGCAGCTTCAGCAATCTGGTAAGCTGCCCAGGCATCTTCGTTCTGATACGACTGTTTAACGAATAAAGAATCGTAACAACGTTTTTCGCCCAGTACGTTAAGAAGGGCGAGTATTTGTGAAAAGTCCTGCTGCATAAAGTATAACTGAAGCAAGGCATACCTGTTTTTGGATAAATCGCTTTTATTTCCCAGAAGGTATTTTGCTGAATCCAGGTAAACCGGGTTTTGTTCAAATTTTTCGTATTGATTCAGGTAAGCCTTTGCACGTGTGAGCGCATCCGGTTTTTTTTCGTTCACAGAGTGCAACCCGACAAATGTTTTGATCTTGTCTTTCTCTTTCCGGGTAAGCGGTTTACGAATGTAATGGTCGTGTACTGAAACATGTGGAATGTCTGTTGAGCCCGAACTTGGCATGTGGCAACTCACACAATCCGGCGCTTTTGATTTCTTAAAACAGGTCTCTGACGCGCAACCACCTATTGGCTCCTTTTCGTAAACCACAGCCAGATCAGCACCATGGCATTTTTTACAGGCGTTGTTAAAAACCTCCTTATTGGTTTCTCTAACACTCACGTGGGGATTGTGACAGGTAACGCAGGTCATTGCCTCTTTATAAGGTTTTAGTGCGTTTTTTGTGGCAGTCCGCTCATAGGACTTTATAAAACAGGCGCTTTGTTTTAATCGGTCCGCGTGGGAGGCCATGATAAATTCATCGTCCGCGTTTTTGTATTTAGGTAAAAAGACCGAAATGTAATCGCTGAGTTTTTGTCCGGGTTTAAAATCGTAGAACGACTTACCTTCCTTTAACACGGCGTTGCCCTGCAGGTGGCAGCGCTGACAGATATCGAACTGTGCCCCTATAGATAATTTCGCGGGATTTACGATGGAATAATCTATGTACTTTGAAGTGTCTACCCTACTTCCGGTGCTACGCTGTGCCACATGAATGCTTCCCGGACCGTGACATCGCTCACAATCGATTCCAACTGGGACGGCGTTGTATTTATTTTCAGAACCCAATACAAAATCAGGATACGCATTGTGGCAACTCATACACTCCAAACCAATTTTGCGCGAAAAACGTGTATTTACCCCGTTTTCAAAACCAGGAGGCAGATCCCAGTGCTTTTTCTGGGTATAAAAAGTCATAGGCATTTGATTGATGTAACCGTTAACCACTTGCAGGTGAGAATTGGTGTGTTGTCCGGAGCCTATGATGTAATTTACCAGTTCTGTGCGGACGTGTGTTGTATCCTTTGCATTTAAACGGAATTCCCTGATGTACAAACTGTCTTTGTTCCAAAAAGCCTTGTAATGAAAATCAGAATAGCGGTCGTAAATAGAAGCGGAGGAAAAATCACCGGAAGATTTGGCAGACGTTGCCACACCAAAGGATTTGCCCATACCCGTTTGAATAAAACTGGTATAAATGGATTGATGGCAGAGTTTGCAGGTATTCATGCCCACGTAGCGGGCTGTATCGGAATGATTGAGATAAACCAGGGTGTCTTTGGCAACCGTATGCGATGCCTCGCCATTCTTTTCAACACAACTGCTAAAAGCAAAAACGAAGAAAATAATCCGGGCAAAAAAATATATGTGAATCCGATTAATCACCCGTATTGATACATTGCATGAACCACACGTTTTCGTAGGTATTGATTCCTGTTTTACTCCAGCATTTTTTTAGTCCGCTTTTTTCGAATCCTGACTTTTCAAACAGTGCAATACTCGCCGTGTTTGATTCATGGATGTGTACGTATACCTGTTTTAAAAGGAGAACTTTAAAACAATAGGATTTAATGAGTTCTACACATTCAGCCGCGCTGCCGCTTTTACGGAAATCGTCCTGAATAAAGATGCCAAGTCCACAACGGAGGTGTTGTGGTTCAAACTCAAAGAGGTCGATGGTACCGATGGTTTCGCCCGTTTCCTGTTTGTTGATCATCAGGCGCAGTTGTTTGTTGGTATAGATATCTGAATGCGCGGAATTTACAAACTCTTCGAGAATAAATTTACTGAAAGGTACCTGCGTGAAACTTACCGGCCAGAGGTCAGGATTATTTTCCCAACGGTACAAAAGGTCGGCATCAGAAGGTTCCAGGGCGCGTAAAGAAACAGTATTTCCTTTCAAAAACATGTACGGATTTTGGATAAAGTTAAACTAATTTCGGGAAAACTGCATACTAAAAAAGACAAGAATCCATTGAAGCTTGGCAAGAAAAATTGATGTGTTAATAGAGTTGAGTAGAGCGGATAAGGCGCGCTTTTATTACTCCAAGGAAATTGTTCCTTTAAAAACGGAAACTGCCGGCCCTTTTAACCAGATGTTATAAAAATTCTGCTCCAGTACTTTTTCAAAACTCACTTCAAGCATGCCACCTTTTGTTTTTATGAGGCAGGTATTTTTACCTGTGGCAATGCCTTTCACCGCTGCTACAAGGGCGGCCGCTGTTACCCCTGTTCCGCAGGAAAACGTTTCATCTTCAACACCACGTTCGTAAGTACGCACCAGTAAAGCATCTTCCTGCTTTTCTATAAAATTCACATTGGTTCCTTCTTCCTGAAAACGTTCGTTGTAACGGATCTTTTTACCTTCCGTGTATACATCAAGCGCTTCCACATCCTGCACCAATTTAACGTAATGAGGTGAACCTGTGTTTAAGTAAAAATAGTCGTCTCCCACTTCCATCTGTTTTACGTCCTGCATTTTGAGGGAAACCTGACCTTCCGCATCGATACTGGCCTCATGCATGCCATCAATGGCGAGAAACCTGGCTTTATCGGAAATAATTCCCAGTTGTTTGGCGAAGGCTACAAGGCAACGTCCCCCATTCCCACACATACTGCTCTGTCTGCCATCGCTGTTATAGTACACCATTTTAAAATCGACGCCTGGTTCCAGTTCCAGTAAAATCAAACCGTCTGCACCGATCCCAAAACGACGGTCGCATAGAAAACTAATTTGTTCTGTAGTAAGCGTAATTTGAGACGAACGGTTATCGATCATCACAAAATCATTTCCGGTACCCTGGTATTTGTAAAAAGAAATTTCCATGTTAATTGATCTTTGCCAGCAGATCAGTGTCAACTACCCGTTCCAGCTGTTTAAAATCGCTCCCGTAAAATAATTTATACACCTGGTCAGAACACTTAATGTAATAGGAATTATCTAATTCGTAAAGCAACACATTATTAAAATCCACAAAACCATACAGTATGATTTTATTTTTTGAAAAGCGGTATCCTTTGGAATTGAGAGGGGTTTTCCAGAATTCAATAAAATAGAGATTGGAGGTGTTTTCATCTACATGCGCGAGTTTTGCCGCCAGTGAATCTTTACCTGTATCGTTACCGCCAATTTGTATCGCCTTCACACTCTTTACAGTAAGTAATTCGTCGGTAGCAATATTGATACGCGAATCCATAGCGATGAGACTGTCCACTTCCTTGTAATTTACTTTCTGACCTTTGGAAAGATCGATCTTAAAACGTTCTTTGTTTTTCTTTTTATCACTTTCCTCATCCGAAGGGATATTTTTTATCGGCTGTTCTATGACTGTTATTTGTTCAGTTGCTGTTGTTTTAATCCGATTAAACACATCGTTTATTTTAAAAACAAAAAATGCAACACCTATGATCAACCCTATGGAGACTCCAAAAATAAAGGTTGGTATTTTCCTTTTCAATCTCATTAATTTTAATGTAAATTTAATCAAAATACACGTGCACCCGTGTATTAATATTTTGAATTTTTAACAGCGGGAAGCCCACTGGGGTTAAGGTTTGTTAAAAACAATCTCACAGAATACTAACCGCATTAACTTTGTGTTTAACAAGTAAAAATTAAATTTTGAGAGATATGAAAAAAGTAATTTCATCTGTTTTTGTGGCTTGTTTTGGTGGATTAGTAGCACTAAGCGCCGCCCACTTTCTTTACGAAAAAAAATCAGTAAGCCAGGTAACACATCCTGAAGAAGCCTCACTTTATAAACTGGCGAATTACAATGGACACTCCGCGGCAGGAAATATGATGGATTTTACCATGGCTGCCGAAAAGTCGGTCAACTCAGTGGTACACATCAAAACAACCAGCGAGCAGGTTAATAACCTTGCCTACGATCCCTTCGCGGAATTATTTTTTGGTCCGCAAAAAAGACAACAAACATTTATTCAACAAGGAAGCGGAAGTGGTGTTATCATCAGCGAAGACGGCTATATTGTAACAAACAACCATGTGATCGCCAATTCAGATAAGATTGAAGTGATTCTGAATGACAAGCGTAGTTACGAGGCTGAACTCATTGGCTCGGATGCCAGCACCGACGTGGCCCTTATCAAGATCAAAGAAAAAGGTCT
This sequence comes from uncultured Akkermansia sp., assembly GCA_964566105.1. Lineage (GTDB taxonomy): Bacteria > Bacteroidota > Bacteroidia > B-17B0 > Aurantibacillaceae > Aurantibacillus. The sequence continues at coordinate 2,034 of CAZMHW010000049.1, read as the reverse complement.
TCCTTTTTTAAGTTACGGAAACAGCGACGCGGTGAAAATCGGTGAATGGGTGTTGGCCGTGGGAAATCCGTTTAACCTTAACAGTACCGTAACTGCAGGGATTATCAGCGCTAAAGGAAGGAACAACATTCTGAACGGCAACCAACGTCCTATTGAATCCTTCATTCAAACCGACGCGGCTGTAAACCCCGGCAACAGCGGTGGCGCCTTAGTAAATACGGAGGGAGAATTAGTGGGAATAAATACCGCTATTGCCTCCAATAACGGGGCTTACCAGGGCTATTCTTTTGCTGTACCTGTAAACATTGTCAAGAAAATTGTGAGCGACCTGGTTGAGTTCGGAACCGTTCAACGTGCGTATATTGGCGTGAGCATTCAGGAAATTGACGCTAAGTTTGCTGCTGAGAAAAACATCAAACAATTAAAAGGAGTTTATGTAAACGGTATCAGTGAAGGCGGAAGCGCACAAGACGCAGGAATTGCAGAAGGTGACGTGATCACAAACATCCACGAGGTTCCCGTTACCTCCGTGAGTGAACTACAGGAACAAATCAGTCGTTACCGTCCTGGAGATAAGATCACTGTTTCGGTGGTACGTAAGGATAAAGAAATGACTTTGCCGGTACTTCTGAAAACATTAGACAATACCACCCGCCTGGTTAAAAAGAGTGAGTTGGTAAAAACTTCGGCCAGTGCTTTGGGTGCAGAATTTACCGACCTGGATGCGGAACAATTGTCTGACATGAAAGCGGAGAATGGCGTAAAAATTCACAAACTCAGTCCGGGTAAATTATCGCAGGTAGGTATTCAGGCAGGATTTATAATTACCGCGATTGACAAAAAGAAAGTGAATTCTTCTACGAACGTTAAAAACCTTCTGGAACATAAATCGGGCCCGGTTTTAATAGAAGGGTTCTATCCTAACGGCATGCGCGCTTCTTATAGTTTCTCTTTATAAACTTATATTTCTCCGATAAAAAAAGCGAATCATTTGGTTCGCTTTTTTATTTTTGTAGCTGCTTACAATCTATGACAAAACTACTTTTTGTGTGTCTTGGAAATATTTGTCGCTCGCCACTGGCTGAGGGCATTATGCTTCATTTAAAAGAAAAATACAAACTTGACATTTATGTGGACTCGGCGGGAACTGCCAATTACCATGTAGGCGAAGCGCCAGACAGGAGGACGATTGCCAATGCCAGAAAAAACGGAGTAGATTTATCTCCATTGCGGGCCAGGCAATTTAAAGCCTCAGACTTTGAAGAGTTTGACTTTATTTATGCCATGGATTCCAACAATTTGAAAAACATTTTGGCACATGCCAAACACGTTTCACACATGCAAAAGGCGTCCTTATTCCTCAGCAACATTTATAACGAGCCAGGTATGGAGGTCCCGGATCCATATTACGGAGGCGAACAAGAATTTGAAGAAGTATTTCAACTGGTATACAAGGCTTGTGAGGACTTAAGTCTCAGGTTCAGATAAGCGTTCCCTCCTCTGATTTAATACAGAAAGATATTCACATCCCGACCTTATTTTTGAGCATTTTGAGGCCTGCCCGGGGCCAATCCAAATATCTGATTAAATTTGTGCAACCCAAAAAAGAAACGGAAAAATTGAACAGAAACACGATCAAATAATTCATGAGGGCATATATCAAACTATTTATTTTGGTATGCTTCATTGAGAGTGGTTATTCCCAGGAAAGCCTCATAAAAAGCAAGCAGGCGGACTCCCTTCAAACGAAACTCGCAAACGATTCGGCGTATATTTTCAGAAAAACTAAAGCCAAACTTTATTTACGTGTGGAAAACAGACGTTCGTTTATCAGTCAGGAATCCATTAATCTTTTTGGTTTTCTGGCGGGTGTGACTCTTTTTGAAAAACACATTCTCTGCACTGGATATTATGGCATGGATAAAAGATCTAAAAAAGCCATTGACATCATTGACAATGCCAGGTATGTGAACCAATACGGCGGATTCAAGACCTTAATGCAACAAGGTCAATAATTAGTTAATATATCAAATT
>CAZMHW010000048.1:13066-13667 GCA_964566105.1 uncultured Akkermansia sp. | reverse complement strand
CTCCAATGGTGTATGCCAAACAGGCGATACCCCATAAAAAGCATAACGCGCAAATGGTAGTTAATGTATACCAGCCTCTCGCTGCCTTACCTTCTATCGGAGCAATAATATCATCAGTAATCTGGCGATAACTCTTATTGCCGATTATTAACGGTAACCTAATTTCTGATTCTGCGTGCATATTATCTTATTAATTTTTTATTCTTAACTAAATTAAATTATGAATGTTTTTCTTCGTGCGATACTTCTTTTTTCTCTTCGTGTTTTGCAACACCTTCACGAAGAATAGGCTCATCCTGATTTCTTACTTTTACTTTGTAAGAAGTTGTTGGTTTAACACCTACGTCTTCCAGTAAGAAATAACTTCTTTCGTCATTTCTTTCTTTAGTTACCATTGATTCAGGGTCATTAAGATCTCCAAAAATAATAGCACCTGTAGAGCAAGCTGCCTGACAAGCGGTTTTAATAGCTCCGTCTTTAATTGGCACACCCGCTTTTTTAGCTTCCAGTTTACCCGCTTGTAATTTTTGCTGGCACATAGAACATTTTTCCATAACCCCACGGCTACGTACAACCACATCAGGGTTTAATACCATGCGGC
>CAZMHW010000048.1:0-13056 GCA_964566105.1 uncultured Akkermansia sp. | reverse complement strand
GCGGCCTAATTCCTGTTGTGCCGGATTAACATCCGCGAAATTGTTATTTTCGTTATAGTTGAACCAGTTAAAACGACGCACTTTGAAAGGACAGTTGTTCGCGCAATAACGGGTACCAATACAACGGTTATAGGTCATCATATTTAAACCCTCTGTGCTGTGACTGGTAGCTAATACCGGACAAACAGTTTCGCAAGGGGCGTGATTACAATGTTGACACATCATTGGCTGGAAAGTAACCTGCGGATTAGCAGATGGATTTTCCATTTCAATGTATGTTTCTTTGGATCCTAAATGTTCTTCTTTTCCTTTTTCAAGGTTCATGTCAGAACTGTAGTAACGATCAATACGCAACCAGTGCATTTCACGCACTCTGCTTACTTCCAGCTTACCTACAACTGCCACATTATTCTCAGATGTACAGGCAACCACACAGGCACCACAACCAAAACACAGGTTCATATCGATGCTCATTCCCCACTTGTGTCCCGGACGCGGATGTGCAGCCCAAAGATCCACTTCGCTCACAGCTTTTTTACCTCCGCCATGTACAGCTATTTCCACAGGAGGATTCCAAACTTTTTTATCTTTTTCCTTGAATTCTTTCAGAGATACTTCGCGTAACAAAAATTCTTCCCTGCCCATAATGGTGTGTTGAATCTGAGTCGCAGCGAACATATGTGTTTCTTCCGTTTTAGCAATACTCACGTTGGTTGCTATCGGTTGAATTGTATCGTTAATAATGTTTTGGAAAGGGAAAGCGTTTACACCTACTCCATTTGCCACTTTTAATGTTTCAGCCGTACGGCCATAACCAAATGCCAGACCAATAGTACCAGGAGCCTGACCAGGTTGAGGATATACAGGAACTTTAATAGTTATACCGTTAACAGTTAAGTCAACAATACTTCCATCAATATCCTGACGTAACATTTCATTTAAACCCATTGCTTTTACATCAATTGGGCTCATGGTTACGTAATTATCCCAGGTAACTTTAGAAATAGGGTCAGGTAATTCCATCAACCAAGGGTTGTTTGAATATTCACCATTACCTAAACCAATTTTTTCGTAAACGAACAATTCAAGTTTACTTCCTTTTACGGAGGTAGCCATTGAAGCTGCTTTATTGTAATCAGGAGTTGGAAGCGTTTCAACAACCGCACCTGGCATTGCTTTTTCCGCTTTAGGTGCTTCCATTTCCACCTTAGCAGAATCAGAAGGTTCAGCCATTGCAACGGCAACACCTGTCATCAACGGTTTTCCTAAAGAATCTTTTGCCATTGGGGCAACAGGAACATCTTTGTATACAGCAACTTTAACAGCTCCATCATGTAAAGCGTGTGCCCAGAAACTAGGGAAATCAAGAATTTTACCCTGATTAGGGAACACGTGGTTATTCCAATATCCTTGTAAATATGTTAAGTAATCAGATTTAATACCTGACCATTTTAATAACGTATCCTGAAACTGACGTGTTCCTTCGTGACGCGGTTGCGCGAAAATAGGATTGATGGTAGCTTGTTGTAAGGTAAACATACCCACTTTTGGGTTAGCATCGCCCCATGACTCCAGGTAATGGTGGTCAGGGCAAACGATGTTAGCGGCCATAGCCGTTTCGTCCAACACACGTGCAAAAGAAATACGTGTTCCTACTTTTTTATAGGCATCCGAAAATTTTAAAGAAGCTGGGGCTGTGTAAACCGGATTACAGTTGTAAGTCATTAATACGCTTACTTTACCTGCTGCCATGTCTGACACTAAGTCCGCAAATTCTTTATCGTCGCTTTGTTTTAAATTTAAATGATTCTCAACATCTACAGTTTTACCATAGTTATCAAGCATTTTATTGATACCGTTGATCAAGGTTTGAATACCCTCATCGTTAACACCGGAAACAACCAAAGATTTTCCTTTATGATCTACCAATTTGGCAGCCACTTTTTTAATTGCTTTTACCGCTTCTGCATTTTCAATTTTATCGTCTCCGCTTACTTTTGAATTAGAAGTAGCAGCGGCAATTTCATTAAATAAAGCAACAGTAACTTTACCAAGTTCGCTTGGTTTTACCATATAACGGTAATCCGCGTTAGCTCCTGTTAATGACAAATTACTCTCAAAGTGAAAGTGTTGGCTCATTTCAGGATTTTCTTTTGAAACCTTACGGTTTTTCGCGTATTGTTTAGAGAACTCTTCTCCTGCAATCCAGTTACCTAAAAAGTCGCAGGCAATACCCACCACAATTTTAGCTTTACCGAAATCGTAAGATGATACCACAGACTTACCAAATACATTCTTGTTGGCTTTGGTTAAAGCGTTGTAAGAAATTGCATCGTAAGTCACGTGTTTTGTATTAGGGTGCTTCGCAGTAAACTCTGCAATCACCGCTTTGGTCGAAGGACTGATAATAGTAGAAGTCAGGATGCGGATCGCGCCACCATTTAAAGCCGCTGCTGCTGCTTCATCGGTTGCTTTCCAGGTAGACTCTGCACCTTTTACCAATGGACCACGTAAACGGGCACCATCGTATAAACCCAGAACAGAAGCCTGAACACGGGCACTGGTACCACTATGTGTTAATCCTTTCAGATCGTTCCCTTCAATTTTGATAGGACGTCCTTCACGGGTTTTAACTAAGATCGAAGCGTAATCATGTCCGTCGTAAAAAGTGGTCGCGTAAAAATTAGCAACACCAGGAGTAACCTCCTCGGGTTTTACTACGTAAGGAATTGAACGCATAACAGGAGTTTCGCAGGCTGCTAATGCTACAGCAGCGGTTGAAAAGCCCATTACTTTTAAGAAATCGCGGCGTGAAGTTCCGGAAGTTTCAGCATCGTTACTGCTCAAAAACTCATCCATTGGAAGAGATTCGGCGAACTCGTTTTTTTGCTGCGCTTGGAATTCAGGGCTATTATGTAACTCCGGTAATCCTTTCCAGTATTTTTTTGACATAGACATTACTTATATAATTCTTTAATGTTTCTAATTTATTAATAGTGGCATTTTGCACACTCTAATCCACCGATTTTATCCACTGTAAATTTCACGTCGTACTGACCTGCATATTTTTCTTTCAGTGCTTTGTGGAGACGGTCGTAATAAGCATTACCTGCCATCGCTACTTCCGTTTTGCGGTGACACTCAATACACCATTTCATGGTTAAAGGTGCTTTTTGCTCAGCTACAGTCATTTCTTTTACGTTACCATGACATGATTCACATTTGATTTGACCAACTACCACGTGTTGTGAGTGATTAAAATAAACGTGATCAGGTAAGTTGTGAACTTTGATCCATTTTAATGGATTTTGTTTACTGTCATCGTAAGTTCCAGTTTTAGGGTCAAAACCTGCTGCTTCGTAAATTTTAGCGATCTCTTTTTCTTTGTACTGTGGGCCTGTTTGAATTCCTTTGTGACAGTTCATACAGATGTTCACCGAAGGAATACCCGCGTGACGCGATTTTTCAACTGAACTGTGGCAATACTGACAAGCAATTTCATTGTCACCAGCGTGCAGTTTATGAGAGAATTTAATAGGTTGTTCAGGGTTATATCCTTTTTGTGTTCTGTAATCGTAATACACACCAATGTTGTAACAAGCATCCCAGCAACTTTTCATTCCAACAAAAACCAGAATGATGCTGATAACACCAACCAAACGACGGTTACCCGACATCCAGTTTTTAACCTCTTGCCAAAATGTTACGTCAGGAGCTTCTTCTTTTCCTTCAGCACGATTTGCAGTGTTGTTCAAAGCAGTTCTTACGCTGCGTAAAGCACCTAACAAAATCGCAAGGATTACAATAGACCCAAGGATTAAGTACAAAGGATCCAGTCCACCTTTTTCAGCTACTGGCGCGTTTTCGGTAGAACCACCTACAGGACCTGCAGGACCTGCAACCGGCAGTGGCGCTTTAATAAAACCTAAAATAGCTTCTACATCTTTGTCGCTTAACTGCCCTTCAAAAACGGTCATCGCTGCTTTGCCATTTTCAGCATAAATCTTGTTCGCATAAGCGTCACCAGATTTAATTACTTTCTCACTATTCAGGATCCATTTGTTGATCCAGTCTCCTTTCGGAACCCTGTCGAATACACCTTTCAGTCCCGGACCGGTCAGTTTTTGATCGGTGTGCGAGGCGTGACACACAGCACAGTTTTGCTTAAACAATTTTGCTCCATCCTGGGCCTGAACTTTTGAATTGAAGGTAAAAACCGTGAAAACTACTGCTATCAACGCTTTTAACGGAATCCTAGATATTTGGTTTTTCATATAAAAATGAGAAAAATTTAATCCTAATTGTTGTTTTGAGCATGACAAATTAATGACACAAAACGTTGGCAAATTTAATAGAAGATTGAGACTTATTTAGTGAATTCGTTAAAATTTTTAACGAATTTGTTAATTTATAATGATTCTAAATAAGAATTTTTGCCGCCTAAAAAATTTAGTTTAGTTGCAAGTGGGGCAAAAAAAATCCATCTAAAAAGATGGATTAAAAAACTTGATTAAAGTTGCAATTTTATTTGCTTTTACCTTCCCAGGTCGCTGCTTGTTTGCGTGAAAACCTTAATCCCAGCATCAGTTCGTGTGTACCTGAAGAATATTTTCTGATACTTGTCGTTGTAATGTCATACGAGTACCCGATCATAAGGTAGTCTTTGTACATATAGCCCAAAAGCACTGATATCGCGTCTTTATGGCGGTATACAAGGCCTGCCCAGATTTCTTTTTTATAAATTACACGGCCACCAATGTCAATTTTTGGAGGCGCAGGTTTTTCATATTTTACCAGAAACGAAGGCTCTACCTGAAATTCTTCATCCACATCGAACGTGTAAGCCGCGTTAAGATTATACTGACTGGCGAGTTTACTGTTTTTTGCAGCTCCCGTATAAAGCCCAATCGGTGCCTGGTACAATTGTGGTAAACTGAATCCAAAATAGAATTTATTTTTTTTGTAAAAATAAATTCCCGCACCAAAATCAGGTAAGGGCGCGGTTTTGTAAGATGTTACGAGTTGCTGATCACCTTCTTCCCTGAGAGTTATTTTGTTTCCGTCAACCCCCCACTGTTGAAGTCCGGCGCTTAAACCCATCGAAAGGTGCATTTCATCCTTTAACTTGAGATGATAGGCATATGAAATATTCATTCCTGTACGACGTGTTGGCCCAACAATATCTGTGTACACGTTCATTCCCAATCCCATGTTTTTATCTTTAATAGGCCCTTGTAAGGTGAGCATGTAGGTTCTGGGAGCATCTGTAATTCCAAGCCACTGGTGGCGGTTATTAGAGCGCACCTCAGCAAAGTCATCTCTTCCCGCTACAGCAGGATTTATAGCCATTTCGTTAAGCATGTATTGTGAATACTGCGGCAACTGCTGCGCAATGGCATTTACACCAGCTATAAGAAATATCAATATGTATAGTTTACGCATCATCTGAAAATTGTCAGTGGCCCGGTTATTGGTTTAGGATACCCCGGGTGATTAATGTTTATTATGTAATAGTAGGTTCCTACAGGAAGATCTGTTCCTTTGTATTTACCATCAAACGGTGTATCGTAACCCTTAGGAGCTTCAAATACGCGGTCACCCCATCTGTTAAAAATTTCTACAGAAGTGTTAGGGAATTGATCGATGTAGTCGATTAACCATAGGTCGTTTTTACCGTCGTTATTCGGACTGAAACCACTACTGATTTTTAATTCCGGATATAAATCCACAGTAATACTATCGCTTACCGTGCAACCGTTAACATCCGTCATAGTTACTGTGTAGGTAGTAACCAATGTGCTGGAAGCTATAGGATTCGAACTATTCGGATCGCTGAGATAAGCAGCCGGGGCCCAGGTTAAAGATACCGCGGACGGGCTTGTAGGGTTACCTCCGATTTGAACTGAGGTATAAATAGGCACAGTATAATCGCGCCCTGCATCCACAAAAGGCACGGGATAAAGATTTACGTCTACCGTATCTCTGTCGAAACAGGCCGCAACCGACGAAGTGGCGACTAAAACATACGTTTCAGGATTAAATAAATTTCGAACAGTGTAAGAAGGTGTACTTGCAATGCTGTTTACATTATCAGAAAGTTTATACCACTTATAAGAGAAACTTCCGGAAGAGGCGTTACCATCGATTACGACCGAACCGGTCTCCTGACAAATAACAGCGTTATCTCCGGCACGCGCCACAATGGTGATACTAGGAACGACACTGAGCACGCTGTCCTTTTGACAACCTACATTATCGGTAACAGTTACCGTATAATTTCCGGAAAAAATATTTGTAAGATTTTGTGTAGTAGCCGTGTACCCTGCAGGTCCCTGCCATGAGAACAGATACTCTGATACACCACCCGAAGGCACGACGTTGATTGTACCATCGGCAACCGAACTACAACTTGAACTAAAAGTACTTGAACTTAAAACCAAGAAGCTTGAGCTCACAATTGTATAGGTAGGGGAATTGACAAAACATCCTTTGGAATCCACCACCTGAGCAGAATATACACCATCGCATAAGGCAGTCAACGGATTTGCGGTTGATGCAACCGGTGTCCACGTAAAAGTATATGGGAAAACGCCACCACTTGGATTTAAGGTAATAACCCCATCACAATCTCCGGCACAGGAAGGATTCTCGATAGTTGTTCCCACCAGTCTTAAGCGCGGATTATCAGTAATCGTGAAGGAACGAATGGTTTTACAACCACCCTGATCTGTAACCGTAACAGTAATAATACCCGGACACACATTAACAACTGTAGGTGTATTAGCCCCATTACTCCATTGATAAGAAAGAGGTCCATTTGTACTGGATGCGACTACTGTAATAGAACCTGTACAGGCGTCGAAACAATTCACATTGTGTTGTTCTACCGTCAGCACCGGGCCAGTCGAATTACTCATATTGATCACCTGAGAAACCGAGCAGGAATTTGTACCGCTCTCTGTTACGGTGAAGCTATAAACTCCGGAGTTAATTCCGGTTATGGACGTGGTATTGCCGGCAGGCGGGTTCCATGTAATTGAATAGGAAGGTGTACCTCCTGAAATTACCAGATTAATGGATCCATCGCTGGAGTTACATGCCGGCAATTGTACAAAAGGAGAAACCGTTAAGCTTACTAAAGGATTAATGGTGACAGAAGCGATCCGCACACAATTTTGCGCATCTGACATTTGTACAAAATAGGTACCCGGACACAAATTAGTGATAACAGAACTGCTTGATGCCGGGCTTATCCAGTTATAAGAAATAGGGACATTTCCACCAATAGCTGCAACAGTTGCGGCCCCTACACAGGATCCTGAACAAGGAATTTGCTGCGTGTTAATGGTTTCGCCCGTGATTCCGTTTGAGTTATTAATTATTACAGTATGCGTTTGACTACAAGATAAAGCATCGGTAACCACCACCTGATACAGACCAGCACACATGTTTGCCAATGAAGGAGTGGTAGCAGAGTTAGACCAGTTGTAGCTCAAAGGAGAAGTCCCTCCGCTTACCGTAACAGAAGCCGTTCCGTTACATGCACCACAGGACGGTGATACGACAGAAGTACTGGAGGTCATTTGCGGCCCTGAACTAACAGATGTGGTTGCGGTATTGTTACAACCGTTATTGTCGGTAACAGAAACCGTGTAATCGCCATTGCATAAATTATTGATCGTTAAGCCGGTTTGACTGTTACTCCAGCTGACATTATAAGGGCTTGTTCCTCCACTAACGGATACCGTAGCAACAGCACTACATGTTCCGAAACAAATATTATTTGTTACTGTTGGAACAATGGTGATGCTGGACATATCCGGAATATTAATAAACGACGTGTCTGTACAACCTGAATTGTAGCCAATTACAACTGTGTAATCACCGGCACATAAACCAGACAATGTCGGGCTATTTGAAGAAACCGGAGCCCAGGTATAGGTATAAGGTGCATTTCCACCGGAAGCATTAATATCTATGGTACCGTTACAAATTCCCGGGCAAATAGGTAATCCTACGATTGGATTAATAACAATGGGAGGTGGTTCGGCAATGGTAACATCTGTGAAACTGATACAACCTGCAAAATCTAATATCTGAGCGGTATAAGTACCAGCACACAAACCGCTTATTGCATTTACTGAAGAAGATGGCGAAATCCAGGTTGCCGTGTAACTTGGCGTACCTCCAATTATGCCAGATATATCTACTGAGGCCGCACCAGTGCATTGTGCATTACAAACAATACTAGACGATACAACTGGAATTGTGGTCGGCCCATTTGAGTTATTTAACAATACACTAACAGTATTAGTACAACCTACACCATCCGTAACCACTACAGGATAGGCGCCAGCAGTTAACGTAGCTACAACTGAAGAAGTGCTGGCCAGAGTTGTCCATGAAAAAGTATATGCAACCGGAGAACCAGGAGTCCCACCTGTAGGTGTAAGCGTTATGGAACCATTAGCCAAATTACAGGATGGACTCACGGAAGACGTATTAACAGTTATACTCGATGGATCCGTTACAGAAAATGTTTGACTTGTCTGGCATTGATTATTATCTTTCACTCTAACTGTATATGAACCAGCTGCAAGACCGTTCACTGTTTGCGTGGTCTGCGCCAAGGTACCACTTGTTTGAACCCAGGTATAAGTGGTTGCACCCACAGCATTAGTAGTTACAACAGTTGCAGAGCCATTAGATCCCTGATTACATAAAGGGTTGGTAACGTTTACACTTGCTGTCAAAGCCGGAGGGTTAACCAATGTAGTTGTAGCTACTACCTGACATGAATTCTGATCTCTCGCCACTACTGTATAAATTGGATTTGGTACAGCACTCAGACCCGTTGGATTTTGACCGGTTCCAGAAGGGGACCATGTATAATTCATTGCACCCTGAGCTCCGGAAACTGTTGTAGCAATACTTCCGTTAGACGCGCCGTTACATAGAGGATTAGAAGGGGTTAAGGTCAGGCTTAATGGTGCTACTGAAGGGGTGTTAAATGAATTTGTGAAAATACATCCGTTGTTATCCGTTACAGTTGAACTGTAACTTGTTGCCGGACAGAGTGACCCTATACTGGTAGATGTTAAGGTTCCTGTAGACCAGGAATAGTTATATCCTGGTACACCTCCACTGGCGGTTACAGAAGCCACGGCGTTGCAGGAATTGGAACAGGTAGCATTAACAAAACTAACCGTGCTCGTGAGCGGAGGCGGTTGTGCGATGGTATAAGTTGCTGTTGCAGTACAACTTTGAACGTCGGTTATCGTCAGAGTATAAGAAGAAACGTTAGTTCCGCCTGTTGCACAGAGGTTGGTAACTGTTTGTGTGTTGCCTCCAACAGGAGTCCAACTGTAATTAAGAACCCCTGTTCCACCAGATGCGTTGGCAACAATAGAGCCGTTGCAGATACTATTACAGAGAAGGCTGCTGGTAACTGCCGTGACTGTAAACGCCGGTGGTTGTGTGATAGAAAATGTATATTGTGTTAAACAGTTAGGAGCTGTGGTGAGATTTAAGGTATAGGGATTCGCGCACAAATTGGTAACGGTACCCGTACCTTGTCCTGTGATGGTTGGGCTTACCGGTAACCAGTTATAAGTGAATGAAGGTGCCGAAACAGTTCCCTGTGTTGGTGCTACAGTAATAGATCCGTTACACGTACCGAAACATTTGGCGTTAGCGAAAGCTGAATTAATGGTAACCGAAGGTGACTGTACCATGGTAATCTGGGTATTGGTAACGCAGCCATTTAAATCTGTACAATTGACTACATAACTTCCACTTGTTAAGCCAGTAAGAATCACACCGGAAGCTATAGAACTTGTCGCTGTAGAAGGTGAGATTGCAAAGGTAAAACCACCGGCACCAGCAGCCGTAACGGTTGCTGCCCCTGTACTGGCCCCGAAGCAGGTAATTGAATTACTAACAGCAGTTAAGGTAGGGCCGGTTGCATTAAACAAAGTAATTGCTTTGGTATTGAAACATCCGGCACCATCGGTAACAGTGCACTGATAAGTTCCTCCATTCAAACCAGAAATGCAACTAGACGTGCTTACTACCGGAGACCAGGAATAGGTGTAACCAGCGCCCGAACCACCGGTTGGACTCAGGCAAATGTTACCATTTGGAGAAGCGCAACCACTTGGGTTAACCGCAGTATGTGTAATTGTAATAGAGGGGGATTGGGAAACGGAATACGTTTGAATATTGGTACAGAGATTAGCGTCCCTTACGGTTAGAGTATAAACACCGGCTACGAGGTTGGAAATAGATTGTGTGTTAGCGCCTCCTGGAAGCCATGTATAGGTCATCGCACCTGTTCCACCGGTTGCAGTAGCGCTAATAACCCCGTTTGAATAACTAAAACACGTGACATTGGTTTGAGTAGCAGTTACGGTTATGGCAGGAGGTTGAACCAAAGCGACGGTAATAGAGTGAGAGCAATTTAAAGGAGTGGAACTATCCTTTACAAATAAGGTATAGGTTCCGGCTCCTACATTACTGAGGGTTGGCGTATTTTGTCCGGAAGGAGTCCAGGTGTAAGAAAACGGGCCAACACCACTGGTTACAGTGGCCTGAACAACTCCTGTAGTAGCACTGTTACAAACAATAGTTGGCGGGCTTGCAATAATACTAATGTTAACTACCTGTGTAATGGCAACAGTTCTTGTGATGGAACAACCCTTGGAATCCACCACTGTAGCAGTATAATTGCCAACACATAAACCTCCAACAGTGGAAGTGTTGGCAAAATTAGGGTTAGTTGAACTGGACCAGGTATAAGTATAAGGGGCTGTACCAAAAGTGGGAGTTACAGCCGCCAAACCATTACAAACACTACAGCTATTTGTTCCTGAAATTACTGCTGTTAACGCGTTTGGTGTACCCACCACAAAAGACGTTGTCTGAACACATGAGTTATTATCCTTTACGAAGGCTGTGTATGCAACCGCGGCGAGACCTCCAAATATGCCAACCGCATTTAGATTGGTAGATGTTGCAGAAGCTAAGGTGTAGTTTGGTGCATAAGGTGTGGTACCTCCGCTGGCAGTGACCGTAGCCGAACCATTAAAATCACCAAAACAGTTTACAGGGGTAGAGGTGGCGGTAAGAACAAGTGGCGGTGGTGAAATAACTGTAGCAACAGTTGTTCTTGTACACAAAGCAGCATCGGTAACCGTTAGGGTATACTGACCCGGACATAAGGAATTAATAGTTGAATTTGTTCCGACAATAGCGCTTAATGAATTTGTCCAGGCATAGTTATAAGGCGCAAGTCCGCCACTAACTGACGCAGAAAAACTACCATTACAAGCAGAAAAGCAAGAAATCGTAGAGTTAGCAACCGTAATAGTAATTGCAGGCGGTTGTCCCAATGTCACACTTGTGAAATTTGTACATCCTCTGGAGTCAGCGACAGTTAATGTATATGGGCTCGGATTTGATGGAATTCCACTTAAAGTTGCACTATTCACGGAACCTGCACTCGGAGTTGTCCACGTATACGTGTAGGGACTGGTTCCTCCCGAAGCAGTACCAGTAATAACACCCACGCTTGTTCCCGCACAGGATATTGGCGTTGTGATGGTTACAGTTGGAGTTAATACAGGTGGTTGAGAAAGTGTTGTGGTGACAGGCGGGGCAATGGTACAACCAGAACCATCTTTCACAAATACTGTATAGATGCCCGCACACAATCCATTGTAAGGAGGTGCGGTAGTAATTGTAGTTCCCGGTCCGCTGAGTGTGTAGCTGTATGCCGGTGTACCTCCCGAAGGGACTACGTTGATAATACCGTTACACGGAGCGTTTGAACTGTTACAAGTTAAATCTGTCCGGGTGGCGGCAGCCGAAAGAACCGCGGCAGGTTGAATAATGGTTACAATACTTTGTGAGGTTGCACACAAGGAGGCGTCAAAAACTACCAATGAATAAGTGCCTGCACCGACAGTAATGACCGAAGTGGTTAACCCGCCTGGTGGCGTCCAGCTGTAAGAATACGAACCTGAATTACCACCAGTAGCGGTAACTGTTGCACCACCCGTGATAGCGCCAAAACAATCAACGCTTTTAGTAACAATAGACAATGCGATCGGAGTCGGCTGAGTAATGGTGATTGGAATTGGAGCCAAGGTACATTGGTTCGCATCTTTTACGTTAACAGTATAAGCTGTAGGAAAAGAACACAAATTCGATTGTGTTGGTCCATTACCCGAGAGTGTGGTTGATCCCGGTGCCACCCAAGTAAAAGTAATTGCGCCTGTACCTCCCGTTGGAGTGAATGAAGCGACTCCAGTACAAGACCCAGAACAGACCACATTAGTTTGCGTAAAGGGCACAGATATGGCCGGTGGTTCTGTGATCACAAAAGTTTGTGTTGAATTAGAACAATTATTAAAATCTTTTACAGTGAGCGTATGCACTGCTGGCGCTGAAGCGCAGAGAGCTGTGAGAGAAGAATTAGTGCTTGTGTTCACCGACCAGCTATAGGTATAAGGTGCGGTTCCTCCACTCACATTAGACGTAACCGAACCAGTGCAGGCGCCAAAACACAGAGGGTTTGTAGCTGTAATGCCCACACTTAAAGCCTGGGCAGGTTGGTTAATAATCGAACTTGCAGTTACAGTGCAACTATTTGCATCTGTTACGGTGGCAGAAATTACCCCAACACCAAGATTCGTAGCGGCGACTGCGCTTCCATTTGTCGTAAATGTAGAAGGAGTGCTAAAATTAACTGTATAATTCGCACTACCACCACTAGGACTTATTGCAAAAGCACCGTTCGTTAGCCCATTACACGTGATGCTCGTTGTTACCGCATTAGGTAACAGGGCGGTTGCATTATTTAAAGTAATTGGCACACTTGACAGACAACCTCCCGCATCTATAACATTGAAGGTATATGTTCCCGGACATACTCCTGTTATTGTATAATCGCCTGAAGCTGTCGTAAAAGGCGCGATAGATGTGGTAGAGGAAGAAGCCACAGTAACACTAAAGGGTGGGGAGCCAAATATCGAACCCATTAAAACACCATCACAC
>CAZMHW010000047.1:0-13675 GCA_964566105.1 uncultured Akkermansia sp. | reverse complement strand
TGAATAATGGTCGTCGTAAGATTGTACCATTTCCACAATCATACTGGTGGCTGCTACAGACTGTTTTACCAGATTTTTAGCGTGAATGAGGTTGATAAGGCCAATACCGCACATGGCGGAAGTGCCGTTCATAAGGGCCAGTCCTTCGCGGATATGAACTTCCAGTGGGGTTAAACCTTCCTGTTTAAAAACAGTGGCAGTATCAACTATTTTTCCCTGGTAATGTACTTCTCCTTCGCCTATAAGAGTTAAGGCCAGGTGGGCTAACTGAACCAGGTCGCCGCTGGCTCCGAGTCCCCCGTGTTCGTAGATAACCGGGTAAATATTGCGATTGATAAGTTCTTTTAATAAAATAACTGCGTCCGGATGAATACCTGAATATCCCCGCATAAGTGTGCTTAGTCGGGCAAGCATCAATCCTTTTACATTTATGGGTGCAATGGGATTACCACTACCCGAACAATGGCTCCGAATAAGATTGTACTGTAACTGCACCTGATCGTTGTCGCTGATCTTATATTGGGCCATAGGGCCAAAGCCGGTATTAACACCGTAGATGAGCTTGTCTTTAATAAATTCCTTCAGGAAAAAATAACTCTGGTACACGTGCGACATGGCACTATCGTCCAATGCAATGGCTTTGTTATGGATCAAAATATCATAACATTCTTCAAAAGTCAATTTGCTCCGGCCCAGATTCACCATGATCAATTCAGGTTAAAAAATAAGAAGGCGAATATACAAAAAACTTTTAGCTCCCTTTAGCTGTAAATTAACAAAACCAGCCCCTTTAAAGCTGGCATTTATCAGGTTTACATTGTGTGCTTTATACTATATTTGCCATTTTATTGGTAACCGAAAATTATGGACTTTTTTGCAGAAGATACCCGAAATGCCCTGGAGGCTAAGGAGTATGCACAGTGGATCGCTTTCGCACCCATGGTATTTCAGGCAACCAAGGCTCTACGGGATACCGGAATTTTACAACACATTGAAGATCACTGGCAATCGGGCATAAGTTTACAGGAACTTGTTCAAAAAACCGGACTTTCCACTTATGGTGTACGGGTTTTGGTAGAGGCCGGTTTAGGAATTGGTTTAATTCTTTTGAATGAAGGTAAATACACCCTTACCCGGGCTGGTTTTTTTACCCTTAACGACGAATTAACCCGTGTGAACATGGATTTTACCAATGATGTGTGTTACGAGGGTTTATTTGATCTGCAAAAAAGTATCCGCAATGGAAAACCGGAGGGTTTAAAAGTATTCGGTAACTGGAAAACGGTGTATGAAGGTCTGTCATCCCTTCAGGAGCCCGCAAAAAAAAGCTGGTTCAATTTTGATCATTATTATTCTGACAACGCCTTTGAAGAAGCCCTTCCACAGGTGTTTGCCAACAACCCTAAAAACTTGCTCGACATTGGTGGCAATACCGGAAAATGGTCCATTGCCTGCGTAAATTATTCCAAAGAGGTGCACATGACTATTATGGACCTGCCCGGACAAACCAATATGGCGAAAGCCAATATTGAAGCAAAGGGTCTGAGTAACAGGATAGGATTTTACGAGGCCAATATTCTGGATGAAAAAACGGTTTTCCCGAAAGGGTTTGACGGTGTCTGGATGAGTCAGTTTTTGGACTGCTTTTCAGACGAAGAAATTGTTTCGATCCTTACACGTTGCTCAGAATGTATAACTGCAAATGGGCATATATATATACTTGAAACGTTTTGGGATAAACAACGGTTTCCGGCTTCAGCTTTTAGTTTGCAGATGACCTCGCTTTATTTCACCACCATAGCCAATGGCAACAGTCAGATGTATGATAGCGCGGTGTTTTTAAAACTGATCGAAAAAGCAGGATTAAAAGTGGAAAAACAAATAGATAATATTGGTGTGAGCCATACTTTATTGATTTTAAAAAAAATAAAATAATGCAGACAGAAAAAGTCGACGTGTTGGTAATCGGGGCCGGACCCGCAGGATGTATAGCCAGTTCTATCATTCACAAACAAGGCTTCAAAGTAAAGATCGTGGAAAAAGAAAAATTTCCACGCTTTGTGATCGGTGAAAGTTTATTGCCCCGTGTGATGGATCATTTGGAAGAAGCAGGTTTATTGGAAGCTGTGAAGAAAGCGGGTTTCCAGGAAAAATTCGGCGCCAAATTTGTACGCGGAGAAGAGGTCTGCGATTTTAATTTTTCGGATCAGTTCAGTAAAGGCTGGACCTGGACCTGGCAGGTGCCACGTGGACAATTTGATCAGATCCTCTCACAAACCGTAGCTTCTATGGGTGTGGATCTGGAACATGAAACCGCTGTGACCAACATAGAATTTAAAGGAACTGATTCTGTTACCACGGTAGTAGATAAAGAAGGAAAACAAAAACAAATCGAAGCACGTTTTATTGTTGACGCGAGTGGTTATGGACGTGTGATTCCGCGCATGTTTAACCTCGATAAACCTTCCGCTTTCGATCCGCGTAAAACACATTTTACACATTTTAAAGATTTGAAAAGACCGGGAGGTATTGATGGAAACCGCATCACCGTGGTGGTTCATCAAACCCGCACCTGGATCTGGATCATTCCATTTTCAAACGGTGTGACGTCGGTAGGATTTGTTTCTGATCCGGAGTTTTTTAAAGATATGCCTGCTGATCCTACCGAACGTATGAAAACAGTAATTTCGATGGATGCCACTACCCGCGATCGTTTTAAGGATGCTGAAATGATGTTTGAACCGAAAACCATTGAGGGTTATGCAATTTCTACCAAACAATTGTTTGGTGATGGATTTGTATTGTGTGGCAATGCCACCGAATTTTTAGATCCTGTATTTTCTTCGGGGGTTACGTTTGCGATGGAGTCGGGCAACAAAGCGGCTAAACTGGTTTGTGATTTTCTGAATCAAAAACCTGTAAACTGGCAGCAACAATATACCGATTACATGATGCGTGGTATCAATACCTTCCGCACTTACGTCAGTACCTGGTATACCGGTGATTTGCATGATATTTTCTTTTCTGAAAATCCGGAGCCGGAATTTAAAAAGCAGATCTGTTCAGTGCTCGCGGGTTATGTGTGGGACGAAGAAAATCCTTTTGTGAAACGGCACGAGCAAGCGGTCGCTTCTTTGGCTAAAATTATCCGTCACCGCAAAGAGATGTGTTGTTCTAAAACTTAATTGCTTTAAAAGTGTTACCTTAGGAATAAAAACAAACATGAAGCGTACTTCTATTTTTATTCTTTTAATTGGTCTTAGTTTATTTCAGGTAAGTTGTCTTCTATTTAAGCCCTCCGCGGCGAAAATGAACAGACGTGCGCTTAAGGCGCACAAGCAGTACGACGCTGTTATTGTGCCAGGGATACAATTTATAGAACCCGCCTGGGATAAGGTGTTGCAGCTGCGTTTAATCTGGGCAAAACATCTTTATGATAAAGGCATTACCAAAAACATTATTACCAGCGGAACTTCCGTGTATACTCCTTATGTAGAAGCTAAGATCATGGCAGAATACCTTGTAGCTATGGGTGTTCCGCGTGAGCATGTATTAATTGAAGACAAAGCGGAACACAGTACCGAAAACTTGTGGTACGGGTATAAACTGGCAAAAAAACAAGGCTTTAAAGCGATAGCCCTATGCAGCGATCCGTTTCAGTCTAAAATGCTCTACCGTTTTGCCAAACGCAGAACCAAAAAAGAAGTCTATTTTTTACCGGCTATTTTCGACACCATTCGTACCTTACCGCACGATACACCGGTTATTAATTACCAGTCACTGAAAGTAGAGGGATTTGTACCCATCACTGAAAAGTACAGCAAGTGGCAACGTTTTAAAGGGACTATGGGAAGGAATATTAAATTTAAAGAAAGTGACTGACCTCAATCGATCTCTTCAATCACTTCTTCTTTTTCCTCTTTTTTCTTTCTGAATTCAGCTTCCGACATTGGATTTAATAACAACTTAAATCCATCAAGGGTCTTAACGGAATATTCTTTAAAAACCTCACCCAGTTTAACATTCCCTGAAATTTTAATATCCCGGCCTTTAGTGACAGGGAAGATCATCAACATTTTTTGAGAAGGGAGAGTAGAGTTGTAAAAAGTTTTGCTTTTACGGGTATTCGTAAAATCGCCTGACTCGCTTACAAACGTTGCCTTGGTGTAATTGATACTCAGGAAATTTTGACCAGTATATTTTATGTCCACTTTTACGGCGTAATCTTTGGCACGTGGATTCACCTCTATAACATCAAGACTCAAATTTGTTTTTTCAAGTCGTGTGCCCAGTTCTGCCGGTATACTTAAAGACGAAAAAGAATTGAGAAGTGCATCGCTGAATCCTATTTTTTTAACGCTGACAAAGGTTTGTGATTTGCCCATTCCTGTTAATTCCTTAAATCCTACGGTTACCTTTGTGAAATCTTTTGGCCCTACCACAATGTTTTTTTTGTAATGCGTCATTTTTTCCGAACCTTTTACGGAGCCAATTGTGATGTCGGAGGGATTTATGATCACATAGTTTTCACTAAAATTCGTAATAACCATTTTTATTTTCGCAATATCCCCCCGACCATAGCCGCGTTCGAATTTTATTTTAAGTCCGGAGACTTCAATAGTCGTGTCTCTCAGAAAAAATTTGTCCTGTGCTTCCAGCCTTCCTCCACCGCAAAAAATACAGAGAAATAAGAGCAAAATAATATTTTTTAATACCTTCATAAAATGAACTTTGTGAATAAAAATACTAAAGGATTAAATAAAAAGCAACTGGTAGTGCTTTTGTTTTTGATGATATCGCTCAACCATTTTTCTCAAACAACCTGGTACCATTATAAAAAGAGCGGCGAAACACGGATGAATCCAAAAAACTGGAGCGACGAAGCTTATCGTTATGACATAAATCATTATAAAGACAACATTTTTGCGGGGAGTAACTACGAGGTTTTTTGCCGTGAAGCGGCCTTGTATCTTTATGAAGATTTGAGTAAGGGTAGAATTTATCCGGGATTTGATGGTTATGAAAATTATGTGCACAAATTGCTTGAAGAACTCGTTAAAGACACTGCCGTGACAAATAGAATTAAAGTGGTTTTTTACAGAGATGAATCGCTCAACGCATCGATGAGCGAAAGTGGTTTGTTGAGATTAAATGTGGGTATGGTTGCAAGATTGAAAAATGAGGCGGAACTGGCCATGTTATTAGGACATGAAGTGGCGCACTTTTTGCACGAAGATGGGATAAGAGCTTTTGCAAAAGATTCGGAAAGAAATTTTTGGAGCGGATCCTGGTCCTGGTCCTGGAACTGGGCGTGGGGCACGTTGACATTTACACCGAGTAATAATTTGTGGTATAATCGTGAGCAGGAAGAAGCAGCAGATTTTGCTTCATTAGGGTATATTAAGAAATCGCCGTATTCAATTAAAGCGGCCTGCAATTTGTACCGTCTTTTTAAGAGAGATGAAATAAGGGGCGAAATTCAAAACGGAAAACGTGTTGAAATGTTCAGAACACATCCTGATCCGGGAGACAGGATGAAAATGATCAAAGGATTTACAGGCAATGCCGAAACCTCCGACCGAAAAAAATTTGTGGTAGATTCTTTACAATTCCAAAAGCTCAGAGAAATGTGTTTTATGGAGTCGGTGAACATTGGATTTTCTCAGAACAATCTCGATGAGGTCATCACACTACTATTCAGTCGCTACCTCCTCGAACCTGAGAATGCTATGAACCTTGCCGCACTTGTTGAAGCCATCAGAAGAATTATGATTCTTAAGGAGGAGGATAAAATTCAAAACAAACCCTTTATTTTAAATCAATATCTTACTCAAAGGAAAGAAGCTCTGGCGAATTATCCGTTCCTGGGTGAAAAAAATCCAAGTATTCTGAATTATTTGGCAAAAGGATTTGTAGATATCTGGAAAGAGGATTTGGCTACTGTTAAAGCCACTGACTTGCTTGATCCTTCGGTAACTGAATTTACAACGTACCAGGAAGCATATGATTATTTTAAAAAGAAGGGTAAGGAAAATAAAATGCAGTTAGTGGAACATTATAAATATTTTGGCACTGCTCCCGATTTTAGCGATGTCGTTTCTTACCGGCAGATAAACACAGTTTTTGAAACCAATGACTATCTTGCTCAAACATTGAAGAATACCCCTGAAAAAACAGCCACTATTGTATTGCCACTGAGTTCTTACGCGCTCTACAAAACGCTTGGAGCAGATGATATTATTACAAAAAAAGAAAAATTTAATTCCGAATTTGTCGCACAAATTAAAAAAGATCATGGTACCGATGTTTACAGTCTTAACGATTTTTCTTTTAATGATCAGCAGCTGGTAAGATCACTATTGATTATCTGTGGGAAGGAATTAGACATCGTTTCTCCAAACGGATTAATTGCCAAGTCGCAGAAAAACTGGACCGAATCATTTCCGGAAGTATACAGCCTGTTTGAAAAAACGAAAAGCACGACTTTATTTGTCTGCTTACCATACGTCGCTTCACCCAACACCCTTAAAGGAAATTCGAAAGCAGCTGTTTTTTTCTACAAAATTTCTTTACCAGGCAGGGACAAATACACGCTGGCAGGAAGTGAAAAAGACTGGGATGAGGAGATTTTAAACAGCCGTAACCTGTTTTTTGAGAATGTGAGCAAACAACTCGGTTCCTTTGCAGAACATACCCGCACTAAATAGGCTGAAAGCACATACAAAAAATTCTGGTTAACTGCGATTTTTGAAATGAGCTTTATTCCTTTATTCAGGTTTTTTTTGTTTATTTGTGTAAAACCTAAAATCATGAAAAGAACTATTATTCTTACCCTTCTTTCAGTAGCGATTTTGACTGAATTGAACGCTCAGAAGCTTCAGCATATGGAAGGTCCTTATGTTGTTAAAAACTCTCCTGAATTTAAATCTCCTAAAAAACACCTGGTTGCAAACCCTATAGGTTACGGTGACTATGGCATTGTTCAGGTTAATATGCGGAAATTAAAATCCTTTAATTTTCAAAAGTTTTCTAACGATTTGAAAATGGAAACGGAAAATACAGTGGATATGGAGGGTGTTTTTAACGACAGAGTTTCTTTCAATAGTTTTGTAAAATTCAACAATAAAACATATTTGTTTGCAAGGGAGGTTTTCAGAGATGAAGATAAGGAGGGAATTACAGCGATAGAATTTGATCCAAAGGGCCTTAAGTTTGTAGGTAAAGCGAAAAATATTTTTAAATCTTCTGATAAAGTGAGCTCTAAGATGGGTTGGGGATTTGCACTTTATGGCGTTCGGAATTATGGTGTAGGAGGAAGTATGGGCGCTTATGATTTGAGATTATCTTTGGATAAAACAAAATTTTTATACACCTATTCTTTAAAGCCTAAGGAAAAGAAAGACGCAATTAATAAAGAGGTAGTGGGAATAAATGTATTTGATGAAAATCTGACTAAACTCTGGGGCGATGAATTTGAAATGCCTTACACCGAGGCGAAAATGGACAACTTAGGATTTATCGTTTCTAATGATGCTAAAGTATACCTGCTTGCCAAAGTGTATGAAGGTGACAATGCAAAAGAAGGAAGAAAAGATAAGGAAAAACCGAACTACCACTTTGAGGTATTAGTTTACGAAAAAGGCAAACCGTCTTCAAAAGGGTATAGGATTTTACTGGATCAGTTTTTTCCTACTGAAGCCTGGTTGTACGAAACTAAAAACAAAGAAATTGCTGTAACCGGTTTTTATTCTAAAGGCTACAACAAACCTGTAGACGGTGCTTACATGGTGAAGATGAATCCGGAGAGCGGAACTTTTTCTAAAATGAATGGTGGTTTCTACGAAATTCCAAGTGATGTGATAAAGGCCTTTACTTCTGACAGGGAGAGAAGGAAAATTGAAAAAAAGGAGAAAAAGGATGAAAATTTTGACTTAGGCATCAGCGAGCTCGAAATCAACGATCTTTACACAATGGAAGACGGAAGTACCCGTATTGTAGCGGAACAGTATTATGTTACCTCCTACACCTATTATGACCCAGGTTGTAAGTGTACCAGAACAAAATACGACACCTATGCCCTCGATATTCTGGTGTTTAGTATTGGTGCTAATAACAAACTGGAATGGGTAAAAAAAATACCTAAGGCGCAGCACGCGGATGGGTCCTATGGACCAGGAATATCAATAAATAGCCTCAAAGTGGGTAATGATATTCATATTTTTTATGTTGACAATCTCAAAAATTTTAAACTACCCGTAGATGAGGCTCCAAAATGGCATCAGGACGGAAGGGGTGGTTTTTTAACCGGAGTGACTGTTAGCGCTAAGGGGGATGTTAAAAAATATAACCTTGGCGAAATAGAGGATTATAAAACCAGATTTTCTATCCGGGAATTTGTGGATGGAGGAAATACAAATCTCATCAGTTCCGAGAGACGTAAAAAGAAAAATGTTTTATATTCTATCGAGATCAAATAAACTCACAAAAACTCAAAAAAATACCGGTTTAACAGACCGGTATTTTTTTTGGGTATTAAATTCGGTACTTTCTGGTTGTTAGGTCAAAAAGAAGAACATTAAACAAGCTTTGCTTTTGTTGACGTCCCTATCGTGAGATAAATAAAAATGCCTGCGCTTATGAATGAATTTTGTTAAGTGTTGGTTGCGCGTAGAGTTTCAGGAAGATCGTTCTCAGGGCATCTTTTTCTCCTTCGATCATTGAAATTTTTTCCTCCATGTATTGGATGAATTTGTTTTTTTCTTCCGGACTGTAAAACGATTCAAACAGATTGGTTTCCTGTAAAATATCACAAGCAATATGATTCACCGGATTTAATTTGTAATCGTGGTGAATGCGTTTGTCTATCATGGAACACAAAGCTTTTATTTTATCGTTGTCGTTCTCAAATTTGTCAATGTAATGGTATTCCTTTTCCTCAATAGGTGCTCCTACAGACATATGAATCTTGCCCTTAAATTGTTTAATGCCTGTAATAATACTGTTGAGGTCCTCACCGGGAGATTTGGTGTACTTGGTATGAAGGCTGGAAAGATAAAGCTCCTGCGTTTTCAGATGATCACAGGGTTCATATTCGTAAGACACGGTAAGCGGAACAATATTGAGCTGCGCGAAGTTTTCAGAGAATGTTTTCCGACCGCTGATGTTCAACATTTTAAGGAGTCCGCTTTGTGTGGTGTCATAACCGTCTTTTGTTCTGCCATTACGCTGTGCAATCCAAACAGACACGTTTTTATCTACAATGGTATGACGGATATAAGCCGACAATTTTTTTGAAATCTCATAAAGCTCTTTACTGGTGCCTTCGCGCAATACCGTGAACATGCGGTTCAGTTTGCCAAAGTCTGTCACAAATCCCTTTTCTTTCAGATTACTGCCAAAGGTTATTTCGGAGGTTTTAAAACCATGTTCTACCAATAAAATCTGCAGAATAGCCGCGTCTAATAAAATATCACGGTGATTACCCACAAATAAATAAGCCTTGTCCGGATCAAGTTGTTCAAAGCCACTGCAGCTTAAACCGCTAGAACTCATTTCAATGATTTTGCGGATAGCGCCGTGCATAAACTGCAGCTGAAAATCAATATTGCCATCTACTTTTGCTGCTTTAGCTTTCACTTCCTCAAAAGTCATCTCCGGCCAAAGGTAGTTAACCAATTTCATGAAGATGGGATCGAGTACCAGTTTATTGGTAACGTCTTTTACTTCGTGATCATAAAACGCACGGATGTCATCAAAATCAAAGTCTTTTGCAAAGTCGCTTATGGTAATATTTCTTTCTGGCATAGGTTAATTTCGTTTGTCAATAAATTTGAGCGGCTTTCTACTGTTTTCCGGCAGTACCAATTTACTGACTTGTTCCGGTGAAAGGAAATTTAATTTTGGAACCACGCGGAGGTGCGCTCTGAAGGTATCGCTGAGTTCGCTTTCCAGATTTTTGACGTTGGTTTCAGTAATCCCGAGATGCAGAATTATTTCGTCAGTACCTAGGTGATTGCTGTGTACTTCCACCTGGTAATTCTTTATCGCTTCTGAGTTTTCAAGCAGATCGTAAATGGCATTAGGGTATAAACTTGTGCCTTTGTATTTAATCATTTGTTTTTTTCTTCCCAGTACAGGACTAAGTCTTGGACTTGTTCTGCCACAGGAGCAGCGGCTGTCGTGAGCTATGCAGATGTCCCCGGTTTTAAAACGCAGCAAAGGCATGCCTTCAATTCCCAGTGTGGTTACTACAAGTTCCCCAGCTTCGCCTGTTTTTACAGGTAAACCTTCATCGTCAATAATTTCAGCAATCAACAAATCTTCCTGCAAATGTCCTCCGTGAAAAGCACTGCACTCAGTAAAGGCCGTTGCCATTTCGCTGGAAGCGTAAGTGGAGTAAAGTTCAATTTCCCACTTTTGGTGAATCTTTTTTCCAAGTGCGTTCAGACTAAAGTCGGGGTTACGTATGGCTTCGCCAATACACAGGGCTTTTTTGACAGAAGATTTTTTGTAATCAATGTTATTGGCTTCCGCAAATTCAATAAGACGCAGAATAAAAGAGGGGACGCAAATGATCACTGTTGGTTCCAGCTCTTTGATGGTATTCCACTGTAATTCCGGAATCCCATTCCCAACACGGATTATGCCGGCGCCAAGTTTACGCGCTCCTAAAAAGTAAGCGAGCCCGGCCATAAAACGTCGGTCGATGGTGGTCATAAGCTGGATCAGATCGTTTTCTCCTATTCCCGCTGTTTTAAAAGAGGTGTATTCGTTTAGTGCAAGTCTTTGCAGATCGGCTTCGGTAAGCGCCAGTGTTACAGGTTTTCCGGTGGTTCCGGAAGTACTCACATAATCTACGAGTTTGTTTTTGGGTACGCAGATAAATTCACCGGTAAATTGCTGGAGGTCTTCTTTAGTGGTAAAGGGCAACTTCCGGAGGTCCTGCAGATTTTTTATGGTGTCCGGCCGGATATTATTCTCCGAAAAACACTTTTTATAATAAGGTGAATGTTCGGCTACATAGCTGATCAGTTCCCGGAGTTTTTGATCTTGTGTTTCCGTGGTGTTCATTCTTTAGATTTTTTAGTCAATTCCACGATCAGTTCTTTTATTTTGTCTGCTTCTTTTTGTGTTGCAATTTCTTTGCTCAGCGCTTCGTTATAATTTTTTAAAGCGAGGTTTTTGTCTTTGATTTTTGCGTAATAATCTCCCAGGATCCAATAGGTGAAATAACTGTTGGGATTCGAGTGTTCGAAAGCCTTAAGGAATGGATCTTGCACGCGCAGGTCAAAACGACTTTTGGTACAGAACTGGATGTAGTGTTTAATTTTTTTGAACAGTAAAAAGTTCTGATACTCTTTTGAAACGAGAAAGGAATCTGCGGCAATGGTTTTGTCCTGTTCCTGCAATTCTCTGTCCGCTTGCAAAGCCGGGGCTTCTGCAAAAACTTTATTCAGATCGTAACATACGTATTTTCCCAATTGATAGGGTGAGGTAGAGATCCACACCAATCCCTCTTCAGGCTTAAAAATAATGGAATGATGGGCAATTAATTGATTGATGCCTTTTTCATTCGTCAATCCTATTTTCCGGTCGTTCAGGCCGTTTTGATCTCTTAGCACCGAAGCAACAGATTCAGGTGTAAATGAAGTATGACGGGCCAGCAATTGTTCCATTCTGAATTTCCGGTAAAGGGACGAACTTTCTACCATGTTTTTGTTGTTAATGTAGTCCGTTTCAAAGAGTTTGCTTTTGTAGTGATTTGAACAGATCAACTGATTTCCGGTTTCGGAATACAAATTGGTTTTGTTAGGAGTCTTTTCAATGATGGCGCTTTTCTTATCGCTCACCGAGCCAATCAGGATAGACTCTGAGACAAAGGTCTGGCGCTTTTGAGCAATCGCATACGCCTCAGAAATTGTGCCGGCGTACTGAAGAATTTCTTTTGCCAGCAGAGAAATGGGCGTTGCCGCGCTTTTTGGGATATCCGATTTGGAAGCATTAATGGTAACAGTAAGTCCTTTAGTGTTCATACCCGACACAACACCGGTAAAACCTGCCCAGGTCACGTACATGAATTTATAACCTTTCGCAGGATTGGTAAAACACACAATTTTATTTTCCGCGAAATCATCCCCGGCAAAAAAGTCAAAGTTTCTGCCCAAAAGCATTTTGCCATCACTGCTGCGTTTATCCCACACACCAAAGGAGGTGCAGCCAACGGTCATGTTTTTATCCTGCAGGGCGTGACCAATGTCGTGTGCACTATGGTAGTTAAGAATTCTGTAGTATTTTGGGGCGAGTTTGTCAAATTTATCGGAGGCACTTAAAGAAACACCGTAAATCTCTTCTTTGTATTCTTCGCTGATGTGCTCCGGCATGTTGCGGTTAAAATAAGCCACGAAGTATTTTAAAAAATTGAGATAACTTTCTGAAGGCACCAGTTCTTTGATCTGGTTAATAAAAACAACTTCCTGGTGTTCCCCGAGTTCTTTGGTAAGTTTGCCGTTAATAACACCTCTTTCGTAGCCGTTTCCTTCTACATACAATTCCCACAAACCGGACTCACTTTTTTTGAGCCAGGAATTACCAAGCTTTCGGAAATTAGGAGAAACCTGTGTGATTTGCGAGTTTTCTATACTTCTATCGGCAATTTCAGGTTCCGACTGATGAATGGCCGCGATAAAATAAATGGTGAAAAGCCCTAGCAGTGCTAAAAAGACAACTAAAATTCTGAAGGAAACACGAAAGAGTTTACGAAGTCCTGTGCTCATAATGAAATTGAAAATACTGCAAAACCACTCTAAATTTAAACTCCTAAATATACGGAATTTAAGCCTGCCGTAAATCTATGATTGTTTAAACACCAAAGCTTAGGCGCCTTCCATAGGCACTTTCATCAAATTTTCCCTGATCGTACACCAGATGTCCGTTCACAAAGGTTTTTTCGATGCTGCTCTTAAAGGTGTGGCCTTCAAATGGACTCCAACCGCATTTGTATAAAAGGCTGGCTTTTGTGACTTCGGTGGGTTTATGTAAATTAACCAAAACCAAGTCGGCAAAATACCCTTCACGGATGTAACCACGCTTTTGAATTCTGAACAGATCGGCCACATTGTGACTCATTTTTTGAACGATCTTTTCGAGACTTATTTTTTTATCGTGGTAAAAATCGAGCATGGCTAAAATACTGTGTTGAACTAAAGGACCTCCACTTGGCGCATTCAGATAACTTTGATTTTTTTCTTCCAGCGTGTGAGGCGCGTGGTCGGTAGCAATAACATCGATGGTGTCGTTTAAAACCGCCTCAAAAATTTTAGCCCGGTCATAAACCGTTTTTACCGCTGGATTCCATTTGATGAAATTTCCTTTTGATGCATAATCTTCGTCGCTGAACCACAGGTGGTGAATGCAGGCTTCTGCGGTAATGCGTTTTTCTTTTAAAGGAATTTTATTCGTAAATAAACTCAACTCCTTTGCAGTTGAGATATGCAGAATATGCAGGCGTGTGTTGAAATTTTTTGCCAGTTCTACCGCCATGGAAGAGGACTTGTAACAAGCTTCTTCGCTGCGGATAATGGGGTGGAAATACGTTGGAATATCCACGCCGTATTCGGCTACAATGCGTTTTTGGTTTTCTTTTACAAGAGGATCGAATTCACAATGAGTAGCGATC